>JAZKYM010000114.1:0-56497 GCA_045612165.1 Vescimonas sp. | reverse complement strand
ATCCTGGGACAGACCCACCATCGTCATCTTGCCATCGCCATACTTAACGAGTTGCAAAGCGCCGCTGTCCGGGAGATCAGACCAGGAACTCACAAAATTAACGGTGCCATCGCCGGTAAAGTTAATCTTCCAGTTCTTGTTATCCATGACGCCGGGATACTCATCGTCGCCGTACTGTCTCTCCTGCATCATCAGGTGGCCTTCACCGTAATAGCCGAGCATACCGCCGTTTGCAATCCAATAGTTGGGAACCCACATAGCGCGCATACGGTCGGTTTCCTGGATTCCGTAAACTTCCTTGTCGTACGCAAGCATTTCCTCGTCGTACCACTGGCCGCCCCAAACGCCGGCTTCCATCAGCTGGAATTCCATGGCACCTTCGTCGATAATGGTAATGGAACCGTCGTCGGCGATGGTCACCTCAACGAAGTTGGGCTGAGAATAGCGGTAAGTATCTGCAAGTTCTTCATAGCAATAGCCAAAGAAGGTCACGTAATCTTCCGCGTCGATCACATCTTCTCCGATGTAATCGCCTACGGCGATCTTGAAGTCCTCAGCGTCCAGAACGCCGTTTTCGTTCTTATCGCCGTAGATCTCGTCTTCGTAAGACTCACCGTAGCCCCAATATTCAGTAAAATATTCTTCAACGATATCGGGAACTTCGTTTGCATTGGCGTCAACTGTGAGAACGTCGGCGATGCCGTCGTTATTATCGTCGACGTCGTAAGGCGTCTCGATGTTGACGGGAACAAATGCCGCATAGGTCTTGTCGCCGTCTTTGAACACGATGATATAGGAGGCATCTTCGCTCAGCTGGTCAAACTGCGCAAGGGATGTCACCGGCGTATAGACAGGGCGGTCCATGCCGCAATTTTCGCATACGCCTTCGCTATTGTAGCTGTGGCCCAGTGCAGGAGCAGTGAATGTTTCCTCGCTAATATAGCTCCACACAGCTCCCCACTCATCCTCGGGCTGCACAGGAACTTCGAAGTTATTGTTCTGGTAGTATTCGTAACAATCCCAGCAGTACCAATATTCCTCGACTCCTTGCTGCGTGCAAGTAGCAGGGGCGCCGGGGACATGCTCCATATTCTTATGGGGACAAAGCTCGCAATAGAGATAAGTGGATTCATCGGCTTCGCTTACGCCCTTGAAGGTGAGGGTGGCAGCGTCAAAGCCAATGTATTCACTCTTCTTGGTCAAATAAGAATATACGCCAAAATTACCGGAACCCGTATCGTAATCTTCAATGCGGAAATCTGCAGGCTTCGGGATCTGCTTGTTTGTATTGTAAAGAGAAGGGGCGTACGCCAGCAACCGTCCTTCATAGACAGAGAAATAACCGCCGTCGGCAAAATAGCCGATCGCTCCGCTGTCAGGCCAGATATAGGTCAAAAACTCCGCTTCATCGGAGCCGGCGGTAATAATTCCGTTTTCGTTCGGAACCACTTCCACGGCATTACGGGAACCGTCAGCATTGGTCACGTTGCCCATGGCGTAGTATTTGTCGCCCACCTTACCGATCAACAAATACCGCTCGCCGCTCTCATTGCTGCCGTTGGGCGTATCGAAGCAAAGCTCAAACCTGCCCGTCTCCTTGTCATGACCGCAGGATGCCGCATGAGGAAGCGCCGCCACAAAAAGTTCTTCGGCCGGCATCTCTTCGCTCAGCGCTTCATCGGCAAAAAAGGTCTCGCAATCCGAGCAGTACCAGCACTCCTTGATGCCGGGGGCACTGCAGGTGGCACTCTTTCCTTCGATGTGGGTCAGCGTATCAATATAATGATTGCACTCAGTCTCCATGTAAAGGAGGATGCCAGTGTTCGCCTCAGGGAAGGTCTCGATGCTATTACCGGAAACTTCCGTTGCGGCAATACCGTGATGGGGATAAATATAGGACTGGATGCGCTCAAAGCCGGTAATGCGGCCATCGTAACTGCCGTAAGTCGTCTGGGTGCAAATCTGCCAGTAGCCGTTGCTGCCCACGCTCAGCTGCCACCAGGGCGCACCGGACGTGCTGGTGCCGATGGGCATTTTGGCATGGTAGTGATGTCCGGCGGTACCGTCATTTCCTCTGGAGGTAAAGCCGAACATATAACCATGACCGTCAACAGCAAACTTGTACTGATTTTTCGTCAGATCGTACGGCTCAAAACGCAGTCTGAGGATGCCGTGTTCCCATTCATTTTTGCTGTAGTCGTTTGCGTAATTATGCTCGTAATTTGTGTCATTATAATAAGTCGTGATGGTGTTCTTATCAGCGCTGATCTCAAACGTGCCTTCGACATTGTAGTACTCGTCATTATCTTGCCGGTAGGCTAGGCGGAAGCCATCGTAAAACGACATTCTTGCGCCAAGTGCATGATAGGATGTTTCACCTGTCGTTTCGTTGGTATATTCCGCCACAATGATAAAGTGCTTGCCCGGAACAATGTCATCCACGCTGTCAATCTTTTGGTAAGTGTAGACTTTGTCCGTTGTGACGGGGGTGCTGCCTGCTGCAAAGACCGTTGTCGGCAGCAGGCCGACAAGCATAGCCACGCAGATCAGCCAGCTGAAGAGCCTTGTTTTTACTGCAGTTTTCATACGTCTGTGCTCCTTTCCAAACTCGAAAAAATCGGGTGTTCCATTCCGCGGAAGGTGCCGAAACAGTGTTGAACCTTCAGCCGTTTTGTGGTACAATATGGCCAGTTCGTTCCCGGCAGCTTTTGCTTCGGCACACGCAGAAGCCGCCTATTTACCTGTACATTTTGATTATACCCCCTCCCACCGGGGTTGTACCCATACCAAAAGTATGGGACAGACTGTTTTTTCGAATATAGCCTCAACGTTTGCTTTTTTAGAACACGTCCACCAAAGGAGAAACGCATGAATCAGCGCCATGGAGGTCTTTTCATCCTGCTGTTTTTCACAGCAACCCTGACCGGCTGTGGGCCGGTAGGTGACAAAGCCGGCAGCATCGCCGTTATATACGCCGCCACCGCCGTGCTGGCCTTTTTGCTGCTGGCAGGCTGCCTTTGCACCGCACGCACCAGACGGCAGACTTGGTTTGTCACGCTGTTTTCCTCCGTGTTTGTGGTGGACTTGGGCTATACCCTTCTTGCCCTCTCCACCTCTCTGGAAGCGGCGCTGTGGGCCAACCGCGTGTCTTATCTCGGCTCGGTTTTCCTGCCCCTCTCCATGCTGATGATCCTGCTGAATTCCACCGGCATCGCCTATTCCCGACGTCTGCCCCAAGTCCTGCTGGGCGTATCGGTGCTGGTATTCCTCATCGCCGCCACCCCCGGCTTCCTGCCCATCTATTATCAAGAAGTCTCCTTCGCTGTGGTGGATGGCGTGGCCACCCTCGTCAAGGTCTACGGCCCTCTGCACCCGTTGTACCTGGCGTATCTGCTGGGCTACTTCGGTGCCATGGTGGCTGTACTTGTCCGGGCGCAAATCAAAAAGACCATCCGCAACGCCGCCCACGGTGTGATCCTCACCATCGCCGTATTCGTCAACATCGGCGTGTGGTTCATCGAGCAGCTGGTCAGCATCAATTTCGAGATTCTCTCCGTCTCCTATATTATGAGCGAGCTGTTTTTACTGGGTGTACACCTAATGACGGGTGAGACGCAGCGCCTACAGGAGATCGTCCGGCAAGTGGAGTCGGTGCAGAGCTATTCGGAAGAAGGCACCGCAGGCGATACGATGCTGGGAAAAGCAATCGAAGAGAAATCCGTTGATCCCGAACAAATCGAAACCTTTATGGCGGGCATCGAGCATCTGACCCCCACCGAGCGCGAGATCTTCGACGCCTATATTGCCAGAGCAACCACGAAAGAAATCATGGCGAATTTGAACATCAAGGAAAGCACGCTGAAATTTCATAACCGAAATCTGTACGGAAAATTGGGCGTGTCCTCACGCAAAGAATTGTTGGAACTGTATAAGCACATCAAGTCGGTAAAAGCAAAGCTCGAGGCAGCAATCACTGCCACCGAAAAATAGGTAAAGTAAAACGCTCTCAATCTATTGGTATTACCCAATAAATTGAGAGCGTTTATTGCTTTTCTTGAAAAAGTTAATTGACCTGAACGGCAGAAATTTGCCTGTCCTTCTCGCTGTTCATAGGGTTGGCCCAAGGGTTTCCTCACGCCTGACGGCGCTTCATCTGCAGCTGCAGGCGGTCTGCGATGAGGGCGATAAACTCACTATTGGTAGGCTTACCCTTGGCGGAGTTGACGGTATAGCCGAAGTAGTGCTGCAGCGTCTCCAGATCGCCCCGATCCCAGGCCACCTCGATGGCATGGCGGATGGCGCGCTCCACACGGCTGGGCGTGGTGGCAAAGCGCTTGGCAACCTCCGGATAGAGCACCTTGGTGACAGCGTTGATGACGTCCATATCGTCCACAGCGATCATGATGGCCTCACGCAGGTACTGGTAACCCTTGATATGGGCCGGAACGCCAATCTCATGGATAATGCCGGTGACAAGGCCTTCCAATGCAGGAGCGTGAACCTCAATCCGTTCCTCCCGAGGGTTGGCGGCATGACGCATATGCTCCATCAAAGAACTCTCGGAAACCGGTTTGGGTAAAAAGAAGTAAACACCCATCTGCGTTGCTTGCTGGACCATACGGTCACTGCAAAACGCCGACGTGACAATAATCTGCGGTGCCTCGTCCTTCATCAGCTCCATGCGCTCCAGAACGCCAAAGCCATCCAGTCCGGGAAGTACCAAATCCATAATTACCAGCTGCGGCTTCAGCTCTTGCACCAGTTGCACCAGCTGTTCGCCGTCACCGGCGCTGCCCACCACAGAAAACTCACCCGTTTCTTCTATTGTATCTTTCAGCAAAATGCGGAACTCTTCACTGGCGTCTGCCAGAATCACGCGTACTTCGTTTGCCATATGATTCCAATCCTTTTCCACTCATTTTCGCGTTGCGCCCCGTCAAAGCACCAAAAATACCTCATCGAAGCTATATACAATATAACACGTCTCTCCATATTTTTCAAGGCAAATTTACGCTATTTTACCATAATTTATCGACATATTACGCACTTTTTAGACTCGTCATTTTTCGACCTTATTCGACAAATCTGTAAAATTCTTCCATTTATTTCACCAGACCGCGCCGGTATTCCGCGTTGAGCTCGTACAACTCCTTTTTCCCTTCGATATACGGGCGATAAAACTCCTCCACGCGACCGCCGCCCAGATTACCGCAGCTGCTGCAGCCATCACAACCATCACCGCAAGCGGCCAGTCCACGGCGCACGATCTCTTCACGCTGTGCGCGCGTGGTATCTTTAATCAGCAAAGACACACAACTCCCCTCCTTTCCACTTACGCATAGCTTGAGCGGCAGCAAGGCCAATTATCCACTCATCAACCTTGACGGATGGCGTGTTCTTCTTTATGATAGACTCACAAAGATCGACAGGAGGCATGTTCTATGCGTTACGCACAGGTTTTGGAAAGCGTTGCCTATATTCGTTCCGTCACCACGCAGCAGCCCACGCTGGGCATTATTCTCGGCAGCGGTCTGGGCGGTTTGGTGGATGTGATCGGCGACAAGGTGACGATCCCCTATGACAGCATTCCCCACTTCCCCCAGTCCACCGTACCGGGTCACGCCGGCAATCTGGTGATCGGCCGCATCGGCAGCACCACGGTGGTCGCTATGCAGGGCCGCTTTCACTACTACGAAGGCTTTACCATGGATCAGGTGACTTATCCCGTCTATGTCATGAAGTTTTTGGGTATTAAAAGTTTGATCGTCACCAACGCCTGCGGCGGTGTGAACCGCAGCTTCACCCCCGGTGATCTGATGCTGATCAGCGATTACATCAGCTTTATGGCTCCCAATCCGCTGATTGGACACAACGACGAGCGTTTTGGCCCTCGTTTCCCCGACATGACGGAGGCCTATTCCCATCGTCTGATGGCAAAGGCCGATGCCATTGCTGACGAACTCGGCTTCTCTCTGCAAAAGGGCGTCTATGCCCTTTTCAGCGGCCCCTGCTATGAGACAGCCGCCGAAATCCGCGCTTTTGCCGCTATGGGTGCCGATGCCGTGGGCATGTCCACCGTGCCGGAAACCATCGTGGCCAACTATCTGGGACTGGAGGTTCTGGGTATCTCCTGCATCACCAATATGGCCACCGGTATCGCCGAGAAGAAACACTCCCACGAAGCCGTGGTTCGCATCGCCAACGAAGCCGGAGGCAAGCTGTGTGCTCTGGTGGAAAAACTGGCAACGGATTGGAATTAAAACACAACCGGCAGTTTACGCAAACAAAAAACGAGTCCTGTGCTGACGCACAGGACTCGTTTTTATTATGGATTCTTTTTTCTCCGGTGGAAATGGATGATTTCGCCACGGGCACTGGTTGCGCCGGACTCCTCGATTTCTCCGGCCTTGAGCAATGCAGCCCGGGTAAGGGACGGGCCCACCAGTTCGTAAATAAACACAGAGAACAGCGTAATATTTGCCACAAAAGCGCCGACTTCGCCCAACGCTTCGGCCTTCATGGCCATACCCAGAGCCACACCGGCCTGGGGCAGAAGCGTAATACCCAGATATTTCACAATACCGGGGGAACAGCCTACCGCACGGGCGCTGAAGGAAGCACCGAAGTATTTACCGGTAGAGCGCAGCGCAATATACACCAGACCAATGAGGACAACATAAACGTTGCGGAACACGGAAAGTTCCAGTTCGGCACCACTAAGCACAAAGAACAACACAAACAGCGGCGCAGTCCAACGGTCAAGGCGGCCCATCAACTCCTCAGAGAAATCGCAGATGTTGCAGAACACCGTGCCCAGCATCATGCACACCAGCAGGGAGGAAAAGGCCACATGCACACCAAACACTTCAAATTCCAGCATGGACAGCGCAGAGGTCAGGATCACGAAGGAAACGGACACCGCCAGACGCTTAGAGCGCGAGTGGTAAAACCGCTCGGACCAGGAGAAGATCGCACCCATGACCGCGCCCAGCAGCAAGGAGAGGATAACCTCCAGCAGGGGCTCGAGGATCACAGACAACAAATCCACACGGCCGGAAATCAACGCTTTGGCAACGCCGAAGGAAATGGCGAAGAGCACAAGACCCACCGCATCGTCCAGTGCCACGATGGGCATCAGGATGTCGGTCAGCGGTCCTTTGGCTTTGTACTGGCGCACCACCATCAGCGTGGCTGCAGGGGCGGTAGCCGATGCCACAGCGCCCAGCACGATAGCAGCCGGCAGCGGCAGCTTATCCGGCATGATAAAGTGCAGACCGATCAATACAGCATCCACCAGCAACGTGGTGAACACCGCCTGCACAGTGCCCACCACCAGCGCCTGACGGCCAATGTGGGCAAGATCCTTGACGCGAAATTCATTGCCGATGGAAAAGGCGATAAAGCCCAGTGCCAGATCCGAAAGCAATCCGTAGTTCTGCAGTTCCGCCATGCTGGTAAATCCCAGACCTGAAACGCCAAAGGAACCCAATACGTACGGACCCACCAAGATACCGGCAATCAAATACGCCGTCACGTCGGGGAGTTTCAAAAGCTTTACCAAACGTGTCAAGCCCAGTCCGGCCAGCAGGGCAACAGACAGGCTAAGCAAAATTTCCATAAAATGTGCCTTCTTCCTAAATCTTCCAATTAGTACGACTGCCAATTATAGCACTCCAATAGGGATTGTCAAGCAAAAAAGCGGTCGGTTTTTCACCGACCGCTTTTTTAGCGATTCCTTTTCAGTCCTCCACTTCCATGTCCAGTCCGATCTCTTTCGGACGGAAACGGGGGCAGACATTTTCTGAAGAAGTAATGACGCTGGCAGCCAGATACGTTCCGATATCCACCGCATCACCCAGCGTTTTTCCGTAAGTCAAACCGATCGACACACCGGCACAGAACGCGTCACCGGCACCGGTGGTATCCACCACCTGCACGCTGCGGGCAGGGCATATACCGCTGACACCGCTGCAGTCGGCGTAAACGGCGCCTGCACCTCCCATGGTGACCACCATGGCAGGAAACCGGGCCTGCAGAACCTTCTCCTGCAGGATATCGCACATTTCATCCGGAGTCTTATCCGAATAGTCATCCAAAAACAGCTGACCGGCCTCCTGCTGATTGCAAATGAAACAGTCAAACTTCTGCAAAAAGTCCCGGCGCTTAAGCGCAATGCCCATGTTGGAAACCAGTGCAAAGAGCTTGGTGTGGTGCTTTTCCGCCAGCTCCAGCACCTTTTTGACGATCTCCTTGTCCAGATCCACTTCCAGCACGACACCTTTGACAGAAGAAAAAATCTCATCACCCTTTTCTTCCAGCAGATCCAGAATCGGCAGCATGTTGGGGCGCTTGGATATGGAACCGGCCACATCGCCCTCCTCATTAAACACAGCCACCCAAGTACCCATACCGTCGGGAATGGTCATCATATAATCGGTCTTCACCTTATGGTTGCGCAGCTTCTCCAGCACAGCAGCCCCCATGGGAGTATCATCTACAATGCTGACAAAAGTCGGCCGCAATTCCATATTGGCAATATCTTCCACCACATTACGGGCCACACCGCCGTGGATATACTCCACACGACCCGCGTTGCGGCCATTGGGAATGTAGTGATCAAAGGGAAACCCCTTGATGTCGACAAATACAGCACCAATGACGGCAATACTCATACGATCGCTCCTTTGCGCAATTCATTGTGTCTATCATACCATATTTGCGTCGAAAAGCAACGAAAATTGGGCAGAAGATTTGACACCATTCTCTCTGCGCACTATAATGACAGTTGAATCAAGAAACTTCCCCCAAAGGAGACACAGCGCATGGCTAACATCATCGAAATCCACGATTTTTCCGACCCACAGCTGGATGTTTACGCCCGTCTTACCGAGGCACAGCTCCTCAACCGCCACTGCCTGTCCGACGGCCTGTTTATCGCTGAAAGCCCCCTTGTCATCGGTCGGGCGCTGGACGCAGGATATGAGCCGGTCTCCCTCCTGATGGAGCGCAAGCATATCGAAGGGCAGGCGCAGGAGATCATTGCGCGCTGCGGCGATGTGCCGGTTTATACCGCGCCCTTCGATGTATTGACGCAGCTGACCGGTTTTCAGCTGACACGGGGTACCCTTTGCGCTATGCGGCGCAAAGCTCTGCCCACGGCGGAGGAGATCTGCCACAACGCCCGGCGCATCGTCCTTCTGGAAAACGTGATGAACCCCACCAATGTGGGCGCTATTTTCCGCTCCGCCGCCGCGCTGAATATGGATGCCGTTCTGCTGACGCCCGGCTGCTCCAATCCCCTGTACCGCCGCAGTGCCCGTGTCAGCATGGGTACCGTATTCCAGATCCCGTGGACCTATCTGGGCAGCGAGATGGCCGACTGGCCGGAGGCCGGCATGGCACGGCTGAAAGAGATGGGGTTCAAGACAGCCGCCATGGCTTTGGAGCAGGATTCCGTTTCCATCGACGATCCCAACTTGATGGCCGAGGAAAAGCTGTGCATCGTACTGGGCACAGAGGGTGACGGTCTGGCCGGTGAGACGATTGCCGGCTGCGACTACACCGTGATGATCCCCATGTCCCACGGCGTAGACTCTTTGAACGTGGCAGCCGCCAGCGCCGTGGCTTTCTGGCAGCTGGGCCGATAACAGGTATCTTCCGACAAAACAAAAGCGATGCACAACTGTGCATCGCTTTTTCTTATGCTTCGTTGACCAGCTTGCCGGTGATATGCTCCGGCGTCAAGGTGAACACCAGTGTGTGATCTATAGCCTGTGCGATCTCCTGCCGCACATAGTCCTCGTCATCGGTGAATTTGGCCGAGAGACAGCGAATAAACTCCAGCGCCTTTTCCGCGTCTTCCACCACTTCCAGACGACCGAAAACGATGACGCTGCGAATATTCAGCGCCCACTCCCCTTCACGGCGATAACCTTCATCATACACGCAGAAAGACGCTTTGGTGCAGCGCTTCATTGCGTCGCTGCGGTGGCCGTTCATACCGCTGTGGAAGTAGAGTTTGCCGTCGGCCTCACAATACCAGTGGTTCATGGGCATACCGTAGGGATAGCCCTCATCCCCCAGCACACTCAGTACGCCGCGCGGCTGCTGCTTGAGGATTTCGATGCACTCCGCCTGCGGCAGAGCCTGCTTCTTTCTTGCTACGTGGCGGAACATGGCTTTCTCCTTAAATAACACCTAAAATCTTCAAAAACAGCAGCACCAGCACAAAAATAATGATCGGACGGGTAATGCGGCTGCCCTTGGAAATGGCAAGTCCGGCACCGACATAGTTGCCGACCATATTACACACGGCGGCCGCCAGACCCAACGGGAAGAAAACCTGTCCGTTGAGGATAAATACGGTAAGACCGGCGATATTGCTGGAGAGGTTAATCACCTTGGCCTGCGCATTGGCGCGGCGCGGATCGATACCTGCCAGCACCGTAAAGGCAATGATAAGAAACGTTCCCGTACCGGGACCGTAGAACCCGTCGTAAAAGCCGATCAGAAGGCTGCTGACAAGGGCAACCGTCCACGTTTTCCTGTTGAGTTGGATTGCTTCATCTGCATCGCGGAACAGACGTGGACTGAGCACCACAACGGCCACTACCGGCAGCACAAAGAGCAGCACTTTTTCCATCACATCTGCCGATACCGCCAGAGACACGTTGGCACCCAGCGTACTGCCGATCACCGCCACGACGATGGTGGGCACGGCAAGACGCCAATTCACCAGCCCTTCGCGGATAAAGCGAACCGTGGCCAGCGTTGTTCCGCAGGTGGAGGAGAGCTTATTGGTGGCGATGGCCTGATGGACAGGCACGCCGGAGAGAAGATAGGCCGGCAGCGTAATCAGTCCACCACCGCCGCCGATGGCGTCCACCAAGCCGCCGAGAAACAGCAGCGGGCAGACAATGAAAAACATTCGCGGAGTTAACGTCATCTTTCTTCTCCGGTTCGTTAATCCTGAGGACGGAAAATAATCTCGCCCGTTGCCGCATTCATAGCGTCCACGATAGCAAGCGATTCCAGCTGGTAGCCCAGATTGCGCATCCTTACGCCGCCCTCCTGAAAGCCCTTTTCAATGGCAATGCCCAGACCTTCCACTGTGGCATCGGCAGCCTCCACCAGAGAGATGAGGCCCTGCAGCGCATAGCCGTTGGCCAGGAAGTCGTCAATGATCAGCACATGGTCCTCGGCAGAGATGAATTTCTTGGACACGATCACCTGATTGTTGGTCTTATGGGTAAAGGAAAACACTTCCGCGCTGTACACATCACCGTCAATGTTGATGGACTTACTCTTCTTGGCAAATACCATGGGCACACCGAAAGCCTCCGCCACCGGATAGGCAACGGCAATACCGGAAGACTCAATGGTCAGCACCTTGGTGATCTTTTTATCCGCAAAACGGCGGTGGAACTCCTGACCGATCTGCTTGAGCAGGGCAACGTCCATCTGATGGTTGAGAAAGCTGTCCACCTTCAGCACATTTCCCTCTTTAACAATGCCGTCTTTCAAAATACGTTCTTCCAGAAAATTCATAACCGACACCCCCCTTTATTTTATATCAATATACCACAGCGTTTTGTATTTGTCAGCCGTTTTCGCCAAAATTGTTCAATAAAAACGGCCGCACACCCAGCAAGGTATACGGCCGTTCTTCGTTTAGTCTACCACGAGGTCAATAAACTCGAAGGTTCTGCAGTCCACCAAGCCTCTGTTGGTCAGGCGCGTTTCCGGCAGGCAGGCCAACGGAATCAGCGCCATGGTCATAAAGGGAGACGGCAGCGTGCTGCCCATATCCACCCAGGTCTGCTCCATCTTCTCGATGGATTCGCTCATTTCTTCAATGGTTTTGTCGCTCATCAAACCGGCGATGGGCAGTTCCACCACACTGAGCACTTTGCCGTCCAGCACAGCCACCAGACCGCCGCCGCACCGGATGAGCGTGTTGGCCGCAAGGGCCATATCCTCATCATTGCTGCCAACTACCAGCAGGTTGTGGGCATCGTGGGCCACCGTCTGGGCCAGCGCGCCGCGCCGGATACCAAAGCCCTTCACAAAGCCCTTGCCCACCGTACCGGTGCGCTTATGCCGCTCAAGCACCGCCACCTTCAGCACATCCTGCGCCGCGTCGGCCACAATACCGCCGTCGCACACGGGAAGGGTGACGATCTTATCGAAAGTACCCACTTTTGCCGGAATGATCTCAATGGCATGGACCTTTGCCTGTTCGCCTTCGCCGTCGATCTTGAAATCTGCGGCAGTGACCTGATCGAGATGAACGGAGTTAACCGCCTTCTCAGGATAGGCGTAGGGGGCAAATTCTGCCACGGTTTTTCCGTCTTTTGCCACAAGCGCACCGTCAATGAACACGTCGGTCACATGGCAGGTATTCAGATCATCAATCAGCACAAAGTCTGCGCACTTGGAAGGGGCAACGCTGCCCATTTCGTGATCCAGCTGGAAGCACTGCGCCACGTTGATCGTCACCATCTGGATGGCGGTCACAGGGTCAACGCCCTCCTCAATGGCGCGGCGAACGATGTGGTCCAGATGACCGTGCTGGAGGAGTGTATGGGGATGGGTATCGTCGGAGATCAGGCAGGCGTAACGGCTGTCCACCTTATTCTGCGTGATGGCCTTGACCACCTCATGCAGATCGTGCCATGCAGAGCCCTCACGGAGCATGGCGTACATGCCCAGACGCATCTTGGCAAGGGCATCCTCGGCTCTGGTGGACTCATGGCAGCATCTGATGCCGCTGGCGATGTAGGCGTTCAATCCGGGGCCGGTCTCCGGCATGGAATAGTGACCGGTGGGGATCTTGCCGGCTTTCAGCGTTTCACCCACGATGCCATGGGTGTGGGGATTACTGCCCAGAATGCCGGGGAAGTTCATCATCTCACCCATGCCCACGCAGCAGTCGTAGTCCATGGTCAGCGCCACGTCCTCAGGGTCGATCTTGGCGCCGGTATCTTCAAAGCCGCCAACGGCAGGCACGCAGGAGGGCGTGGTCAGCATCGTCTTAAGAGGCGTGCGCTTGGCATCCTCCATCATATAGTTCACGCCGTCCAGACCCAATACATTGCAGATCTCGTGAGGGTCGATGAACACGCCGCTGGTACCGTGGGCAACCACGGCCTTTGCATATTCGCCGACAGAGAGCATGGAGGACTCAATGTGGATGTGGCCATCCATAAAGGCAGGAGCCAGATACTTGTTTTCCGCGTCGATCACCGTGGTATTTTCGCCAATGCAGTGTACAGCATCGCCAACCAGCGCAATACGGCCCTCTGTAACGGCCACGGAAATATTCTCTATGATTTCATGGGTGCACACGTTGATCAGGCGCGCATTCTGAATCACCAGATCGGCCTTTTCTGCACCGGTCGCCACTTTTGCCAGCTTCATCGTGCATTCCCACAGGGGCTTTTTGCAGAACTTATTAATCATAGTTTCCTCTCCCGTCTTTCCAATAATTTTTCTTATTATAACACATCACACCCAAAACACAAGAAAAAAGACGGGAGCACGCTCCCGTCTTTGGTATCGTTTTTTCAGGTCACGCAAGAGACCGGTTGCTCCCCAGCAGATTGTGGTCTTCGGCGCAGCGCTTCAATCCGTCCTCCACACAGCTGAAGTGCACACCCAATCGCTTCGCTTTTTGGCAGTTCATCCACAAATTATGTCTCGGCGGCGCATCCTGAAGCGCAACCTCTTTTCCGATCATCGCCAGAAACTCCCGTGTGATCTCATACATAGACTTTGCCGTTTCGCTGCCGAAGTTATAGACACCGCCCGGCAAACCCATGACTTTTTCCATATTCTCCGCCACTTCTCTTACATAAGTCAGCCCTCTGTATTGGCGTGAGCTGAAACTGACCGCATCCGTCGCGCGGATCATATTCATGAAATAATTGGGCTTTTTCAGATAGTAGTCATACATCCACTCGGCGCGCAGCATGACCGCATCCGGTGCCATATCCAGTACGCGCTGCTCCATCTCCAGCTTGTGCGCGGCGTATATGTTTCCCGGCTTCGCCGCATCTTCCGAGTAAGGACCCTCTTCCTCCATGCCGCTGTAAACCTGATCGGAGCTGAAGCAAATGAGTTTTACATGCTTTGCTGCCTTCGCCAGATAAACCGGAATCTGCACGTTGGCAAAATACGATGCCTCCGGATCTTTCTGGCATACGCCAATATCGGCGATCGCCGCTGTGTGTATGATGACATCCGCACCGCTTGTTTCCACGATGCGCCGCACATCCTCTTCAGAAGCATTTCTGAGGGAGGGACAAGCAACCACATCTTTGCATATCTGCAGAACTTTTTGCCCGACAAATCCCGTTGCACCCGTGACAAGCACCATGAACTTTCCTCCCCTTTCGTCAATATTTCTTTTACTATAACAAAAAGGCAGGGACATTTCTACCCCTGTCTTTCGCTTATCCCACCACATCCGGCATATTTTCAGCAAAAATACCATCGCCACGGGTGGGATCGTTCACCAGCACATGCGTAACAGCCCCCCACCGGCTCCCCGTCCTGCATGATGGGACTACCGCTCACGGGTGATTGACACGAGGGACAACCGTTTTTAGGCGCAAAGCAGCCATGCATTTGAAATGCATGGCTGCTTATGTAAGGGTCCTATTCGATAGACGAATTTTATCTGATTGTCCACAAAACAAATGAGATGGCAATGAATGAAACCGGGATAAGAACAAACGCGAGAACTTCCCCTATCTTACTTTTTGCGCCCTGCGCCGTAAAAGCATATGGTTCTTCCCATAATTTTGCTGCTGAAAGAATGATGTAGATGATCCAGTATGCGCAAGAGGGTATTGCCACAATGCTTGTCCATACACCATTTGCCAAAGGCACCTCTCTTTCAAAAAACACAAAACTAATCAAGGACAATATGGGGCAGATATAATGTAAGATCGCGTTTGCAATTTGAGGAGAAAATCCTGCAAGAAAATCATCCTCTGTGATTTCGATTGTCTTTCCCCCGCCAAGAAATGTAAGAAACATGAACATCGTTGCCGCCAAACCGCAAGTCGCTATATATCGCAGTCCTTTTATCAGCTCAGGAATTTCCCTGCCGGAAACCATACAAACAACAAACGCAAAACTTGCGAATAAAGACAACAAATTTTGCAGATAAGTATAGTATTTCAGAATGTCTGTTTTTTTCCTAATATGCCCTAATGCCTGTAATTGGCATATTATCATTACCAAGTTAATAAACCACGCAATCTTCAGCATCATCATTGTCTCCACCAATTCAAGTGTTTCCGTTTGATTTTACCACAAATTTTCAAAAAAGACAGGGGCAATTTGCCCCTGTCAAAGTTTTACCCCACCGCGTCCAGCATATTTTCGATAAAAATTCCATATCCCCGTGTCGGGTCATTCACAAGAACGTGTGTCACCGCGCCAACCAGTTTGCCATCCTGAATGATGGGGCTGCCGCTCACGAGTGATTGGTGTTAGGGACAACATTTTTTAGGTATTCAAGTCTATCGAAATCCTATGTTCAAATTCCAAATTAGGAAGCATCTTTCCCGTATTACCCCATATATTTTGGAATCCACGAACAATAATTTCTCGTCCATCCAATTCAATGTGGTTGATACAATAATTTTCGTGCCCGCCGGAAAATTCCCTGTGAGAAAAAGTCTTTCTTGTTTCCAATGTATTGGTGTCAATAAGTTCCCACTTGCGCGCAGTTACCTGACACACAATATGGTTATGATCAATGGATGTAAATCCCCAGGCCGTTGCCGGTCGTTTCTCCAGCAAAACTTCTCCTGTGTGTATATCAAGCAATTGAAGCGTTCGCTCCCGCTGATGACACAATAAAGTATTATCATTGACAAAAACACTGGTAATGCCTCGTTTGCTTTTTGTCCGCCAGATTTTCTCGCCAGTATGAGAATTCAAGCAGAACAGCCCATTTTCCCAAGTTTGAACAAATACGTATTTCCCATCCGATGAAACCGCAAGACCGAACTGGAAATTGTAAGAGGAAATCCATTTTGTTGTCCATTCAGCACTGCTATCATCCGCAAAAAACACAGTTACATCAGCATTGCCAAGAGTACTATCAAAATCCAAAGTAATTAGGCGAATAGCACCATTGTCAAAGGCTATTGTTTTATTGTTGTTATATAAACAATAGTTCCGATGAAAGACTACACAACCTTTCTGTAACGCTTGAATATATATATATCGTTCAAACAATCACCGCCTTTTCGTTTATCATATCATATAATCGAGAAAAAAGACAGGGGCAAATTGCCCCTGTCAAAACTCTTATCCTGCTGCCAGCATATTCTCAATGAAAATACCGTAACCTCTGGTCGGGTCATTTACTAAAACATGTGTCACAGCACCCACCAGTTTCCCATCCTGAATGATGGGGCTGCCGCTCATGCCCTGAACGATACCGCCGGTGGTGGAGAGCAGACGCTCATCCGTGACGCGAATGAGCATATTACGCGTAGGCTGCTCGCCGGTATAGAGCCGGTCGATCTCCACGGCATATTCCAGCGTCTCCCCACCGCTGACGGTTGCCAGAATAGACGCCGCGCCCGTGTGGATTTCTTTGTGGGACGCCACCGGAAGAGCGCGGCTCTCGTCAATAAACGCTGCGTCCGAGACCGTGCCGAACACACCGCAGTCCGTATTGGCCTGCAATGAGCCCACGTCACGCTGCACCGTGAAATCGCCTTTCAGCTCGCCGGGGCTGCCCTGTGTGCCTTTGCGCACCGCTTTGACGGTGGTTTCCATGATGGAGCCGGAAGCCAGCGGCATCAGCCGCGCCGTATCCACATCGGTAATGCCGTGCCCCAGCGCGCCGTAGGTCCGGGTGGCCGGGTCATAATAGGTCAGCGTACCGATACCGGCCATACTGTCGCGGATCCATGCGCCCAAACGGCAAGTGCCATCGTCGCAGCGCACCGGATTGACCGAAACTTCCATGGTGCGGCTGCCGCGCTGCACCGCCAGCACCATAGTGTCCTCACCGTTCTCCTGCAGGATATACTGCATATGCTCCGTTGACTGAATTTTTTCGCCGTTGGCGCTGAGGATCAGGTCCCCTTCCTTCAAGCCGCAGTTCTCTGCCGGAGACACGGTATCGCCACCGCTTTGGAGGTCAGATGTGTCCACGATGAGCACACCGTCGGCAAACAGTTTGATGCCGACCGCCTTGCCCAGTGGGATCAGCGTGCGCGTCTCTTCCACGCCCCACGCAGGCGAGATACTAAGGCTGAAACAGAAAATTGCTGCCAGCCACGCTGCCGCTCTTCGGCGGTGCTTTTTTTGTGTTTCATGCATCACCATCACCTCTCATTTTGTTTTGTCGCCGGCGACAGCGTTAATTTGCGCAGGTATTTGTCGCTTTTACCCGTTAAATTAAGGATAAAACGGCAGCAAACGCAACACATTGAAAATAAACAAAAAAAGAACCGCAGGACACATCCTGCGGTTCTTTTGGGTTTCCATTTTAGAACTTGCGGTTAAAAATGCTCAAAATGTCTTCAAAAGACTTATCGGCATCGCTGGCCTCGGCAGTTTCACCGCTCTCCTCATCCAGAGCAACGGGAGCCTTGACACTCTCCTCAGCGGCGGCAGCAGTGCTCTTTGCCTGCTGGCCTTCGGCAAAGCCGGTGGCGATGACGGTAACGCGGATCTCATCATCCAACGTCTCGTCGAAGGTAGCACCGAAGATGGTGAGGGCATCGGGATGGACGGCCTGCTGCACCAGCGTGGCAGCCTGCTCCACTTCCTCCAGACCGATATCCATAGAACCGGTAATGTTGATCAGCACACCACGGGCGCCGTCGATGGAAGTCTCCAGCAGGGGGCTGGAAATGGCCATACGGGCAGCCTCTTCAGCCTTGCCCTTGCCGGCAGCACGGCCCACGCCCATGTGAGCAAGACCGGCATCCTTCATAATAGCAGACACGTCGGCAAAGTCCAGATTGATAAAGCCGGTATCGCGGATCAAGTCAGAGATGCTCTGCACTGCCTGACGCAGCACGTCATCAGCGATTTCAAAAGCGTTGGCAAAGGTGATCTTCTGATCGGTGGCCAGCTTCAGACGCTCGTTGGGGATGATAACCAGAGAGTCCACTTTTTCGCGCAGCTCGCTGATGCCGGTTTCGGCAGCACGCATGCGGCGAGGGCCTTCAAAGCCAAAGGGCTTGGTGACCACACCGACGGTCAGGATACCCATTTCACGGGCAACCTCAGCCACGATGGGTGCGCCACCCGTACCGGTACCGCCGCCCATGCCGGCAGTGACGAACACCATGTCGGTGTCTTCCAGAGCCTTGGCGATCTGATTGCGGCTTTCCTCAGCGGCCTTCTTGCCCACTTCGGGATTGGAGCCGGCGCCCTTACCCTGCGTCAGCTTTTCGCCGATCTGAATCTTATAAGTAGCGCTGGATGCATTCAGTGCCTGCTTGTCCGTATTGATTGCGATAAAATCAACGCCCTTGGTGCCGGAACGCACCATGCGGTTCACTACGTTATTGCCGCCGCCGCCGACGCCTACTACTTTGATGCTGACGACGTTCTCGGGACCAGTTTCAAATCCAAAAGCCATGATGCTTCCTCCTGCTACAAATTGTATGTCAAAACAGATTATCCGACAGTAACCCCAATATAGAGTATATCTATTGTAGTACGGTTTCCGGCCACCGTCAAGTAGCACCGGAATATTTCCTGCGATTTCTTTCGCCCTTTTATTCGGCTTTGAGACGGGCCTCGCCGTCAGCCATCATGCGCAGCGTACCGGTCTCGTAGGGTTCCAGCTTGGCTACCACAGCCGCCAGAAAATCCAGTTTATAGTCCACATCGGCATCCCACGGAAACTGCACATTCAGCCGGTCCAGATAGCGCAGCGTGATCTGCTCGCTGTCCTCCAGATGGATCTCCTGCACGTCCTGCAGCATCTCCTTCTTTCGCAGCTGCTCTAAAATCTCCAGTAGCTGGCTAAGGGCCTTTTCGTTGTCCTCATCCGCCGTCATAGCAGCTCCCACCTGCGGCTGGGAGATATAGAGTCCCGTGATCACGGTGCGGCCATCCACAGCGGAGCCCTCTTCGCAGTCCACCACTTTACCGGACGAGCACACCAGCCACGTCCGACCGTCCTGTTCCAGCACAATATCGCACCGGCACTCGCGGATCTGGATATGAAGAGTATCCGGCAGGCCGCGATAAATACTCACAGCCTCCACGTAGGGCAGCGCATCGCTGATCCTGCCGGCCACATCGTATTTGTTCATCAAAAACAGGTTATCGTCCTTCTGCACGCCGCTGGCATCTATCACCGTTTGGGCAGAATACCGCTCGTTTTTTTCCACAACAATCTCTTCGACCTTAAAAAACAAAGACAAGGCCATTACAATGGCGCCGACAGTTAGCAAAAGACACAGCAGCCTATACACCGCGGAAAAACTGCGTCTTCTGCGTCTTCGGTTGTTTCTTTTGTGTCTTGCCATAGCGGCTCCTCTCGTCCTGTCGTTTTATTCTTCTTCCCAAATTCCGGCGCCCAACTGCGTCAGGTCGCCGACAATATCGGCATATCCCCGTTGAATATGGTGGATATCCCCCACCTGTGTAACACCTTGCGCCTGCAAACCTGCCACCACCAGCGCAGCACCGCCGCGCAGATCGGTAGCCTTCACCTGCGCGCCGTGGAGTTCCTCCACGCCGCACACCACCGCGACTCGTCCTTCGGGCCGCACATCGGCCCCCATGCGCCGCAGTTCCGCCACATGACGGTAACGATTTTCAAACATATTCTCCACAAACACCGTCGTCCCCCGGCTGCGGCTCAGCGCCGCCATCAGCACCGCCTGCGCATCTGTGGGGAAGCCTGGATAAGGAGACGTCCGGATCGGCGCCACCGCACGGAGCATCCCTTTGCTCTGCAAGCGGATCCAATCCTCGCCGCAGTTGATACGGCAGCCGGCTTGTGCCAGCAGCGTTGTCACGGTGGATAGATGGCCGGAATTGACCTTTTGCAGGCAAATATCGCCGCCGACTCCCGCGGCAGCCGCCAGATATGTAGCAGCCACTATACGGTCGCCAATCACCCGATGTTCGCATCCGTGCAGCGCACGTCTGCCCTCCACCACGATGGTGGAGCTGCCGGCACCGTGGACGCACGCCCCCATCGCCTGCAGAAATTCCTGCAGATCACAGATCTCCGGCTCGCGAGCCGCGTTGGAGATGACAGTCGTTCCCATGGCATTGCAGGCTGCCAGAATGGCATTTTCCGTGGCGCCCACACTGGGCAGCGACAGCACGATCTCCGCACCGATCATTTTTCCGCCCGTACAGCTGATGCAGCCTCCGTGCTCGCGCACATCCGCGCCCAGCGTTCGCAGCGCCGCCAGATGCAGATCAATGGGTCTTGGCCCCAGTTCGCATCCGCCGGGATAGGAGATATCCGCCCGACCGCAGCGACTGAGAATCGCACCCAGAAATATCACCGAGGAACGCATACGCCGCATCAAAGTATCCGGAATGTCGTGGCAACTGACGGCAGACGAATCCACCAGCAGATCTGCCCCTTCCCACCAAACCCGACAGCCCAAATGCCGCAGGATTTCAATGGTGGTATCCACATCACTCAAGTGAGGACAATGGCAAATGCGGCACGTCTCCTCGCTGAGTATCGACGCTGCCAGAATGGGCAAAACGCTGTTTTTCGCGCCCTGCACCACAAGTTCACCGGCCAGCGGCCGGCCCCCTTCCAGGGATAGGTAACGCATACCTTACGCCGCCTTTCATCACAAAGCTATGCCATCATATGCAAAAAGGCGGATAGGGTGAATTATTTGCAGATTTCCATCACCGTGGCATACAGGCGTTCGGTGGCATCGGTAATGCCAAGTCCGGCCATGCCGCGGCTCATAGCGGCGCGTTTCTCTTCATCGGACAAAATATCCCGTGCGGCTTCATACAGTGCCTCGCCGCTCAGTTCCGCCTCCAGCATCACCACAGCGCCGCCGTGGCGTTCCAGAATACGGCAATTCTTTTCCTGATGGTTATTGGTCACATAGGGAGACGGCACCATGATGGCCGGCTTACCCAGAGCCGTCAACTCACTGACGGTAGACGCGCCGCCACGGCACAGCACCAGATCGGCTGCCGCCATCACGGTGGCCATATCGTGAATATATTCCCGTACATCCAGACCGGGACGGTCCTTCAGGCCACGGGACGCCAGTTCCTCCTCCATCTTCTTCCAACCGGAAGCGCCTACGGCGTGGACATGGTGGAACGGCTGGCCTTCCGCTACCTCACGGGCGAAGAAATCCAGCATTTTCTCGTTCATGGTGCTGGCACCCAGACTACCCCAGAACGACACCAGCAAAGGCCGTTCGTCAGTCAATCCCAGCTTTTCGCGAGCCTGCTGACGGGTCAGTTCAAAGAAGTCTCCGCGCACCGGCGTTCCGGTCACCACGATCTTCTCGGGGTTGCGGTACAGGGCTCGGCACTCTTCAAAACCCACCATCACGCGGTCAGCAAAAGCTTCCAGCATCTTGGTGGTCAGTCCCGGCACCATGTTGGACTCATGCACCGCCGTGGGGATACCCTTGCCGGCGGCGTACTTTACCACAGGGTAGCTGGCATAGCCGCCGGTACCCACCACCAGATCAGGCTGAAATTCCTTGAGGATGCGGTTCACCTGAGACGGTGCCGTCACCAGATTTTTCAGCGTTTTGATGTTGTGCTTCAAGCCCGACAGGCTGATGGAACGGGAAAAACCGGAGGACTCCACGGCGCGGTAATCGTATCCTGCCTTGGCCACAAGGCGCTTTTCGATGCCGTCAGGCGTGCCGACGAAGAGGATCTTCGTGCTGCTGTCCAGTTTGCACATATAACCGGCCAAGGCCAGCGCAGGGTTCACATGACCCGCCGTGCCGCCGCATGTAAAAATGACGTTCATATTTTTCCTCCTTACCCGTTCCTGGGTGCCGGAATCTGGCGCGAAACGCTCAGTACGATGCCCATTTCCACCAACTGCAGCGCCAACGCCGTGCCGCCATAGCTGAAGAAGGGAAGCGAAATACCGGTGGCCGGCAGAAGGCCTGTCACCACGGCCATGTTCAAAAAGGTCTGAAGGCTGATCTGCACCATGCAGCCCACCACCAGCAGCGCACCGAAGCGGTCACGGGCGTGGAGGGCGATCCAGAATCCGCGCAGGATCAGCAGGATAAACACCAGAATAATGAGGCTGGCACCGATAAGACCCAGTTCCTCACAGACAACGGCGAAGATAAAGTCGTTGTGCTCTTCCGGCAGGAAGAGGAACTTCTGACGGCCCTTACCGAAACCAAGGCCCAGCAGGCCACCGGATCCGATGGAAATGAGACTCTGTGCCATCTGATAGCCAGTATCGCTATAGTCCAGCCACGGATCCTTCCACATGAGGATACGGCCGGCACCGTAGGAGATCACGCCGGCTTCCACCAGCTTGACATAGGCAAAAGCCACACCGAACACGCCGCCGAAGCCCAGAGCCACCAGCCAGCGTTTCATACCGCCCACCACCATCATCATAATGCCGATGCCGACGATCAGAATCGTACCGGACAGGTGCGGTTCCAGCATCATCAAAATGGCAACGCAGCCGAGAATCGGGAGATAGGGCAACAGACCTGCTTTCAGGTCTTCCATCTTCTCCTTCTTTTTGGAAATACTGTCGGCGAAGTAGATGATGACGCCCAGTTTGGCAATTTCCGAAGGCTGGAATGTGAACACACCTTCGATACCCAGCCAACGGGTGGCGTTATTGACGGTGATGCCGACACCGGGGATCACCACCAGAATCAGCAGGAAAATGGAAAAGCCCAGCAGCAGCTTTGCCGCGCCGCGCAGGCGCTGATAGTTGAGCCTGCCCATCACCAGCATAGCGACGCAGCCCATGGCTGCAAACACAGCCTGACGCTTGACATAGTACGTCGCATCACCGGACTCATAGTAGGCGGAGGGGAAACTGGCAGAAAACAGCATCAGCAGGCCGATGCCCGTCAACAGCAGCGTCAGCAGCAGGAACGGCAGATCCATTGATCCCTTGGCAGCCTCGCGGCCGCGGCGCTCCACAGCGCGACGCTTATCATTGATGGCTTTTTGTGCGTGGTATTCTTCACGGGTCAACGCTCATTCCCCTCCTTTCATACTTTTTCAGTAGCTCTTTTATCAATCACTCAGGCAATATAGCGGTTCATCACGCCAAGGAATGCCAGCACGCAGAAAATAGCGCTGACGGTGGCAAAGATGGCGACGATCTTCTTCTCTTTCCAGCCGCACATCTCAAAATGGTGGTGCAAAGGTGCCATCTTGAAAAAGCGCTTACCGTGGGTAAGCTTGAAATAACCCACCTGAATGATATCGGACATGGTCTCGCAGATATAGATGATGCCCACCAGAATCAGAATCAGGGGCATATCATAAGCAAATGCCAACGCGGCCACAGCGCCGCCCAGGAACAAAGAGCCGGTATCGCCCATAAAAACCTTGGCCGGATAGTGGTTGTAGATCAAAAAGGCTGCCAGACCGCCCACCATGGCGCCGCCGAAAATGCCCAGTTGCTCATAGCGGCCCCAGTAGCCGCCCAGCACGGCGAAGAACAGGGCCACAGGAATGGTCACGCTGGAGGAAAGACCATCCAAACCGTCGGTAATGTTAACGGCGTTAACAGTACCCACAATGACGAAAGCCGCAAAGATCAGATACAGCACCCAATTGAGCACCAGTTCGGTGTTCAGGAAGGGGATATACAGGTTAGGACTCAGAAGGCCTTCAAAGCGCATCAGGCACAAAAAGGCCACGGCAGCAGCCAGCTGCAGCAGAAACTTCTGGATGCCGGTCAGACCGGTGTTCTGCTTGCGCTTCACCTTCTGATAGTCGTCAATATAACCGATGACGCCAAAGACGAGGGCAAACGCGTACACATACAGATGCGTATAATCGCCCTGCAGCATACCGGACCAGCCCATGGAGAAGATAGCGATGCCGATGCCGATAATAAACATTAAGCCGCCCATCGTGGGGGTGCCCTGCTTATTCATATGCCAGGTAGGGCCAATCTCCTTGATGCTCTGACCGGCTTTGAGCTGCACCAATACCGGAATCAGCAGCTTACCGGCCACTGCCGATACCACCAAGCTGATCACAGCAGCCAGAATAATCTTCATCATAACGTACGCTCCTTCCGCCGTCTGTAGACGGCATCTTTTGTATTCTTTCTTTTTTACAACGAATGGATACGAAGATAGTTTGCCACAATCTCCCGTTCATCCAAATGAATTCGTTTGGTTCCGATCTCCTGATATGTTTCGTGCCCTTTGCCGCACAGCACCACCACGTCTCCGGCCTCGGCATGCTCCAATGCCCAGCCGATGGCCGCCGTTCGGCTCTCCACCACCACAGGGCTGAAACCGTCCATACCGGTAAGAATATCGGCAATGATATCGCCCGGCCGCTCCGTGCGCGGATTATCGGTGGTAACCACCGCCACATCCGCCAAGCGCGCGGCAACAGCACCCATCTGCGGTCGTTTGGTTCGATCGCGGTCTCCTCCGCAGCCGAACACCGCAATCAGCCGTCCTTGCGTGAAACCGCGTACCGTTTGCAGAATATTTTCCAGCGCATCCGGTGTATGGGCATAGTCGATGATCACGCGGTAATCCTTGCCGGGCACAGGAACCAGCTCCATACGGCCTCTGGCTCCGCCGTCATACCGCAACACTCGGCAGCACTCGTCAAGGGATACTCCCAATTGCCGGCACACCGCCATGGCAGCCAGGGAGTTATAGACACTGAATGTACCGGGAATACCGCAGCCGGCAGGCAACTCTTCCCACGGCGTACAGACTGTATAGCGCACACAATCCACATCGTAGGACACATCTTTGGCCCACAAATCGCAACTTCTCGCCAAACCGTAGGACACACGAGGGCAGATGCTTCCCCGCAGAACCGAATGGCTCCACGGGTCATCGGCATTATACACCGCTGTGCGGCAGCTGCGCAGCAGTTTGCTTTTGGCCGCGCAGTAACGCTCCATCGTGCCGTGAAAATCCAGATGATCCTGTGTCAGGTTGGTAAATAACCCCACGTCAAAGTCGATTCCGTATGCTCGTTCCAGCGCCAGCGCGTGGGAGGAAACCTCCATCACGACATGCGTGCAGCCGTCATCGGCCATACGGCGCAGCAATTGGTGCAGCTGCAGTGCATCGGGTGTGGTCCGCTGCGCCGGCAGCACCGTTTCACCCACCAGATTTTCCACCGTTCCGATCAAGCCCACCTTTGCACCGACCTTGGTCTCAAGGATATGCTTGATAAGGAATGTCGTAGTGGTTTTCCCGTTGGTACCTGTCACACCGATGAGTGTCATCTCTTCGGCAGGGTGACCGTAAAAATTGGCTGCCAACAGCGCCAGCGCCCTTCTGGCGCAGGGCACCACCACATAGGGAATGGCGCACGCCGGTGGACTTTGGCATATGGCGCATACAGCGCCTTTTTCAAAAGCTTCTGTGGTGAATTGAGTGCCGTCCAGGCTGGTTCCGGGGATGGCCACAAATAAGTCGCCTTTCTCCACGTGGTTTGAATCACAGCTGATGCCCTGCACACAGCATTGCGCATCGACCTGAACGGATGTCATCTGAACGCCCTGTAAAAGGTCCTTCAGCTTCAATACACAGTTTGCTCCTTTCCAAACACTTAGTCTGTGACAGCGGTGTCACCCAACTGGACGGTGATCACCGTTCCGGCAGGCACCTTTGCGCCCACATTTTCCGACTGGCTCAGCACACGGACAGATCCGGAGGCGCTGGCTGTCGTTCCGGTAAATCGCAGGAACAGACCTGCATTGGTTGCCGCCACATTGGCTTCGGCAGGTGTTTTGCCGATGAGCGCAGGAACAGTACAATCCTCCTCCGGTTTTTCTGCACCGGCATAGAGAATCACGGTAGATTTGCCGGGAATCATCGCACCGGCAGCAGGCGTCTGGTCCGTTACCATATCACCGTCGCCGATGATTTTATAGCCAAAGCCCTTGCTGGTGAGTCTGTCTTTGGCCTCCTGCAGGGAGATGTCCTGCACGGAAGGCACCGCCGTATCGGCGCCCAGCAGTTCTTCCGCGGAATATGTGGGATCGATGCCCAGATAGGGCAGAATCTCTGCCATAATAGAGCTGGCAATCGGCGCCACCATAGCACCGCCGGAGGGATAGGTATCCGTATCACGGGCAGGCGTATCCAGCGTCAGCAGCATGATGATCTCCGGGTCATCCGCCGGAGCAAAGCACACGAAGGATACCACGATCTCACCGGTCTGACCTTTATCGGCCGTGCCGGTCTTGCCGCCGATGCGATAGCCGCTGACCTGACCGTTGCGACCCGTACCGTCGGAGACCACATACTCCAGACACTCACGCACTTTCGCAGAGGTCTCCTCGCTGATGACCTGACGGATGGGTGTGGTATCGTGCTGATAGACCACCGTGCCGCTCTCATCCAGCACACGATCCACCACATAGGGCGTGTGCAGATAGCCGCCGTTGACGCAAGCCGCCTGCGCCGCCACCAGCGCAATGGGGGTCACGTTAAAGTTCTGGCCGAATGCATAGCAGGCCAGATCCAGCTGCGTGAAATTTTCCTCGGCAATAAAGATACCTGTGGCCTCGCCATCCAGATCCACGCTGGAACCGGAGAACAGGCCAAAGGATTTCATATACTCGTAAAAGGTCTCCGTACCCAGATCCATACCGTAGGTAATGAAGGCAGGGTTGCAGGAGTTGGCCACTGAGTCTTTCAGCGTCTGACCCTCATGGTGGCCAGAGCAGTTGATGCGCTCACCGGAGACGGTAATATAGCCGTCGCAATAATAAGTGGTGCTCTCATCCACCACATTTTCCTCCAGCGCCGCAGCCAGCGTCAGAATTTTGAAAGTAGAACCCGGCTCATACGTATCGTTGAGAGCCTTGTTTCGCCACTGGCGCAGCTGTGCATCGCCCAGAGAAAGATCACCGTCTGTTACCGCCTGACGCAGTCCCTCGTCACGCACGGCAGAAAAATCGTTCAGGTCATAGTCCGGATACGAGGCCATACCCAGAATGGCGCCGGTATTGACGTCCATCACGATACCGGTGGCACCTTCCACGGCGTCGAATTTATCCACCATCTCCGCAAGGCCGCCCTCCAGATAATACTGGACCGTGGTGTCGATGGTCAGCACCAGATCATGGCCGTCTTCCGCTCCGTAATACTTTTCGTAAGCATACAGCATGTCGTTGCCGGCGTTGTCACGGGCCGTGACCACAAGGCCGGTCTGCCCCTCCAGCTTTTTCTCATAACGGGCCTCCAGACCGTAAAGGCCGGTATTATCCGTACCGACAAAGCCTACAATGTGAGAAGCCAGCGTGCTGTAAGGATAATAACGTTTGGCATCGGTCACCAGATAGACACCGCGGATATCGTTTTCATTGAGGAACTTGCGCACCTCATTGGCCACACTCTCCTCAGCGCGCAGCTTCAGCACTTCGTACTGGGAGTAGGTGCGCTCCATCTTCTGATAGATGCTCTCCGGATTCATCTCCAGAATCCGCGCCAAATTGTCTACCAAAAAGTCAGCCGTCCAGACGGTTCCTTCCTTGTTCAGTTCTTCCTCCAGCTCCAGAGGAGAAAGGAAAATGGTTTCGGCCGTGGCAGAAATCGCCAGAATATTGCCGCTGCGGTCATAAATGGTGCCGCGATTGGCGGTGATCTCCGTGCTGCGAGTCTGTTGATCCAGCGCTTTATTCTGCAGTTCCTCGTGGCGAACGATCTGCAGATTGTACAATTTGGCAAACACCAGCACAAACACGCCCAAACCCATGACCAGCATCAAGAGGAACGTTCTGGTCTGGATAATGCGGTTGGCGCGGCGAATTTTCTCCGATTTACGATTGGGTTGATTGGATTGATTGGCCACAGTTTCTCCTCCTGTCAGCTCCTGCGACGGCACATTTTGTCTTTGGCATGTGCCGGAATGTCAAGCAAGGAGCAAGAAGTCACCTTCTTACTCCTTGCGCATGTTTACTATATGGCGGCTCTTAGTGGAAATATTCCAGCAGGGCAAGGACACCGTCTTTCACCGAAGCAAAGGTCTTTTCCAGCACCCCGTCCTCACCGGCAGCATAGATCACCGCATTATCCGTACCGCCCAGCTCCACATATTCGATTTGACCGGCGGAGGGCTTGCTCATACCGGCAGCTTCCGCCACTTCTTTCACCGTGGAAAGATCGAAGGTCTGCTCATACTCTGTCAGCAAACCAACATGCTCGGTGTTCAGGCGATCCATCTCTGCCTTCATATCCGCTACATTGCCGGAGATCTGAGTGAGCTTCACATAACCCATCAACAGAACCACCACCATAGCAGCCAGCACCACGACGCTGCCCAGCACCAACGGCGACACCTGCGTCTTGGGCTGCGGCGCTGCGTGGGCACGGGTACGCTGCGCGGTTTCCTGTTCACGGCGCTGTTCGGGGCGAGGCTGCTCCGGCATACGTCCGGCTTCATCCAAGGCACGCTCTCTGACCAGCGTATCCAGATCATAGGCCAGATTGCCGTACACAGGACTGGTGGGTTTTCTCTTCAGTTCAGCCATAGTCAAAGAGCTCCTTTCGTCAGTTTTTTATACCTTCTCTGCCACACGCAGCTTGGCACTGCGGGCACGGTGGTTATATTCCAGTTCCGCATCCGTGGATACCACAGGTTTACGGGTAATCAGCTTCATTTTCGGCTGTTTGCCGCACACGCATACCGGAAATTCCGGGGGGCAGGTGCAGCCGGTAGCCAGACTTTGCATGGTCTTTTTGATGATCCGGTCTTCCAGCGAGTGGAAGGAGATCACCGCCAGGCGGCCACCGGGATTGAGGCGTTCAGCGGCAGCCTCCATCATCGGCACCAGTTCGTCCAACTCACCGTTGACAGCAATACGAATGGCCTGAAAACTGCGCTTGGCCGGATGCTGCTTTTCACGCAGCGCGGCAGGCGGCATCGCCTTTTTGATGATGTCGGTCAGCTGACCGGTCGTTTCAATGGGCGCGATCTCACGCTCACGGACAATATGCTTGGCGATCACAGGGGCATAGCGCTCTTCACCATACTCAAAGAGAATGCGGCGCAACTCCTCATAGGACCAGGTATTGACCACATCGCGAGCCGTCAGCATAGCCGTACGGTCCATACGCATGTCCAGCGGTGCATCGTGCATGTAGGAAAAACCGCGCTGCGCGTCATCCAGCTGCGGCGAGGACACACCCAGATCAAAGAGCATGCCGTCGATCTTGTCCAGTCCCAAACTGTCGAGAATTTCATGGATGCAGCTGAAGTTGCTGTGCACCAGACTGACCCGGTCGCGGAACTCAGCCAAACGCTCTTCGGCGGCGGCAAGTGCCGTTTCATCCCGGTCAACACCGATCAGTCGGCCGGTGGTCAGACGACGGGCAATCTCCAGAGAATGTCCGGCACGACCCAGCGTACCATCCAGATAAATACCGTCGGGACGGATAGCCAGCGCATCCAGACATTCATCCAGCAGCACCGGCTTATGGCCGTAGGACTGATCCTCGGCAGCGTTACGATCAAATGCCATCTCTTACAGCCCCAATTCTTCCATAGCCTTCTCCAGTGCACCGGAATCGAAGGCAGCAGTTTCCAGATCAGCCCAGCGCTGGGCATTCCAGATTTCCACGCGGTCAAAGCTTCCCACCACGACCACTTCCTTTTCCAAAGAAGCGTACTTGCGCAGCAGGGCAGGAATCAGAATACGTCCCTGACCATCCGGCTCACAGTCGGCGGCATTGGCAAACATGGGACGCAACGTTTTGACCTCGCTGTAAGAGCGGGTCTTGAGATCTTCCATAATGGATGCCCACTTGGCATCGGAAAAGACCGACAGGCAGCCGTCCTGACCAATGGTCACATGGAACGTTTCGCCCAATTCTTCGCGCAGCTTGGCAGGAATAAACAGGCGGCCTTTGGCGTCGATATTATGAGCATACTGACCGGTCATTCCTGTCACCTCCTTGCGCAAATATACGGTCTTATAGGGAAACCGTGGGATTATGCCCCACAAATAGGGGCACTACCCCCACATTTCCCCACTTATGAGTTGAGTATAAACGATTTTTCCTTCGATTGCAAGGAATTTTTTCTCGGCATTTCTCCCCTTTTCCCAAGCATTTTCCCTACTTTTTCCATTTTTTCCTCAAATTTCATCAACTTAGCACTGTTGCAAAAAGCACAAAAAATAGGAAGAACACAATATCTTGTGTTCTTCCTATTTTTCTTCTACTAAATATCTTGTTGTCTGTTTTCGCCTTTTCGAGCCGAAATCCTCTCTTGTGGAAATGCACAAAAGCAGGGTGAAAATTTCGTCAATTTTCTCCTAACAAATTAGACTTCTTCTACCAGCATTTCCTGCTTCTGTTCCTGCATTTTCTCCGCAGAAGCAGCGCGGAAGCGGATACGGGATTCCTTCACCTCATCCAAAGCGGCCTGAATTGCCTCCTCGGTGCGGCGCAGCGCATCTTCGGTATAGGTGTTGGCCACATGGTAGAGCTCCTTGGAACGATCCTCAGCGCGGCGAATGATCTCACCGGCCTTCTGGCGAGCCAGCTGCAGCGTCTCACTTTCAGAAACGATGGTCTTGGCATCCAGTTCGGCCTGGCGGAGCATGCGCTCCACTTCCTTCTTGGCGTTGGCCACAAACTCATCGCGAGCGCGAAGCAGTTCCTGCGCCTTCTTCAGTTCCAGCGGCAGCTTGCCGCGAATCTCGTCCAGAAGGTCAAGTGCCTCGTCACGGTTAATAATGCATTTTTCGGAGCTGAAGGCAGCGCTCTTTGCCTCGTCCACCATGCCATAAAGCATATCCAATAAACGCTGAACGTCTTTCTCTTCCATGTGTAAAGTCCATTCCTTTCTCTGATTTACCCGTTATGTTCTGTTTATTTACGTTTCTTCAGCTCGGCCACCACAGCTGCCGGCACATATTTTTCCATTGGCTGTCCATAGCGAATCATCTCGCGCACCATCGTAGAGCTGAAGTGCTGGTAAGCCGCGCTGGCAGGCAGAAACACCGTCTCTAAATCGGCGCACAGGCCCTTGTTGATGGCCGCCATCTGATATTCCTGATCAAAGTCCGTGGCATGGCGCAAACCCTTAACCAGAATGTTGCAATTACGCTCCCGTGCGTAATCGGCCAGCAGGCCGCCCCAAAGCTCCGCCTCCACATTGGGAATATCGCTTACCGACTGGCGGATCAGTTCCAGCCGCTCCCGATCCGTGAACATGGGGCTCTTCTTCTCAGCGTTGACCATGACACAGACGTATAGCTTATCAAAGCAGTTCGCCGCACGGCGGATAATGTCCAGATGACCCAGCGTAATGGGGTCAAAACTGCCGGGATAGATCGCAGTTTTCATGTGTTTTCAATCCTCGTTTCCGTCACGGTGATATACCGTCAGCTTGATCTGACCATAGCGGTACTCCCGATACAGCCGATACGGCGCCGGCAGTTCCGGCAGCGCCTTGTCTGCGGCACTCTCTGCTATAATTATACCATGTGCACGGCAAATGTCAAACATCGTAATCATTTCCAGCGCCTTGTCCAGCAAGTCAGAGCCGTAAGGCGGATCCAGAAAGATCAAATCAAACTTCTCGCCGCTGCGAAGATACGCCAGAGAATCACCGGCGTGGACACGCGCCTTGTCCTGCAGCTGGCACAGCGCCAGATTTTCTTTCACCAGACGCACAGCGTCCATGCGCTTTTCCACGAATACCGCCTCGGCGGCACCGCGGCTGAGGGCTTCAATGCCCAGCTGTCCGGTGCCGGCAAACAGATCCAACACACGGCGGCCTTCAATATCGAACTGGATAATGGAAAACAGGCACTCCTTCACCTTGCCGGTGGTAGGACGCGTCTCCATACCCTGCAGTTCTTTCAATCTTCTGCCACGGGCAGAACCGGTAATCACTCTCATACCTTATCCTCGGGGATCGAACTGCTCAAAAATCACCAGATTGCCAAGCTGTTCAGCCCTCTCCATCTCCTCTTTTGTTTTGATGGTCCAGTTCACTTCCTGCACCTTATAGATTTTTCGGCACAGCTTCACACTCAGCCGCTGACGGTCAGACAATTTGTAGGCAATAAAGTCCGGACGGCTCAGGAAGTTCAGCAGCATATTGCGCAAGATAAACCGGCGAAAAGCACTCATCTTTCCATCCGCTTTTTTCGGGAAACCGTACGACAGCTGGCCGCGGATGATATCGGGCCGATTCTTCTTCAACCACATAATACAGCGCGGATCAAAAGATTCGATGCAATAGCTCACCTGATACCGGTCCAGCAATTTGCAAGCCGCCTCTGTCAGTTCCCGGTAATTGCCGCGCGCAGATTTCAACTCCACCACCAGCGGTGTCTTGCCTTCAAAAAGTGCCAGCACTTCCGACAGCAGAGGAATTTTCTCCTCCGTCCCTTCCAGACGGTAGTTCTCCAAATCTGCCACCGTCAGATCCTCGATCTCCACATCCACACCTGCGGTACGCAGCAAACTGTCATCGTGGATCACCGCCAGATTGCCATCACGCATCAAGTGGACATCCAGTTCCACGCCGTAGTAGTTCTGCAGCGCACGGCGAAACGCCGCCATGGAATTTTCGGGAATCTGCGGCTTATCGTGGTAGCCGCGGTGGGCATAGCGGAACAGCCGCAGCTCCTTCAAGCCGGGATGTCCGTTGCGGCACTGCAGCGCCAGAACATACAGTTCAAAAACAACCAGCGCTGCCAGCACAACAGCCAATACAATCATCCACTCGTTCATTGCTTAATCCTCCGCGCCTTCCATGGCATCCAAACCGCGCTTGGCCTGAGGCTTACTGTCGCCGTGTTTGACGAAGCTCATGGTCACGAAAGCCAGCGCCACGAACACAGAAGCATAGGGGAACAGCGTCGTCATGGCAATACGGTCCATGAAAATGCCGGAAATGGTGGGCGTAAGCGACTGGGCAGCCATAGATGCCGTGTAGTAAAAACCGGTATATTTACCCACATCGGCGCCGGTGCACATCTCCACCACCATGGGGAAAGAGTTGACATTGATGGTGGCCCACGCAACGCCTGCCAGACAGAACATGCAGGACATAAGCCAGGAGGGAGAGGACGCCGTCATGAAACAGGCAACGAAGAAAGCCGTGAACAGCATGACAATACCTGCCATGATGGTCTTTTTCCGGCCGATCCGGGAGGCCACCATACCCACCGGCAAGTAAGCGATGATCGCGGCCACGTTGGCCAGCAGCAGCGTGGTGGTAGCATCCTTATCCAGCACATTCTGTGCATAAACGGTGTACTTAGAAGTCACGGCATTATAGCCAAAGAACCACAGCACGATGGAGGCCAGCAGGAAAATCAGGCTGCAAAGCTCTGCCTTGCTCAGTTTCTTCTTTTCACCCGGCTGGTCAGGCGTTTCTTCTTTATCCAGACCCAGCTTCACACTTTCATCGTGCATCTGGGCAGCCCAACGGGGTTCTTTGACCGTCAGCAGGAAAATGATCAGCGCCGCAATCATGATGCCGCCCACCACGGCGTAAACGCCGGTGTAGCTCATATAGGCATTTTTTACCTTGGAAATCGCCAGCACCGAGCCGATACCCAGCACGATGATGCCGCCGGCATTGCCCATAAGGTTAATAACAGCGTTGGCCTTGGAGCGCAGCGGCTTGAGCGTCACATCCGGCATCAGTGCCACCGCCGGGGTACGGAAGGTGGCCATGGAAACCAGCAGCAGCAACAAAACCGCCAAAAACACCACCAGCACCGTGGGATTCTCCTCCGTTACGGCAGAAGCGCAGGCCTGACGGGCCGGCACCACGTGACGGGTATAGAGATTCACTTCCACCTCGCGGCCAAACTTATTCAGTTCCGTGGTCTTGGAATCGGTGGTCAGCCGGCTGAATTCCTCACGGGTGTAGAGATCGCTCAGCCGATATGCCACGCCTTCGGGTGTGTGCAGAACGGCATCCTTCTGCTCATCATAGATCATCTCCATGGTGGCAGGATCGTTCACCTTGGAATAGCGCTGGATGCTTTTCAGCTGTGCATTGTCCGCGAAGGACAGGGCCAGCAACAGCACCACCGCCAAAACGGTACCCACCCGAATGAAGGGCGTGCGGCGGCCGCTTTTACTCACCTTTTTGTCAGACAGCGCACCGAACAGCGGCAGCAAAAACAGCGCCAGAATGTTGTCCAGCGCCATGACAACGCCGGAAGCCGTCTGGCTCAAGCCAAATTTGCTGGTCAGCGTCATGGCAATCGTCACATCGTAAATCTGCCAGAACGCACAAATCAGAAAAAAGGCAAAGCCAACTAAAATCGTTCTTTTATAATTCAGCTTCATCTCTTATACCTCCAAGCTCCTATACAAATCACGGATATGATCCATAACCCATGTCGGATAGATCTTGTATTCTTCGATATCCTCCACAACGCCCTCTCCGGAGAGCACAAACACCGTATCGATGCCGGCGTTAACGCCGCTGGCAATGTCGGTATAAAGCCGATCGCCCACCATAACAGCCTGCTCAGAAGAAAAGCCGGTGCGCTGCAGCGCCAGATAAATCATCTCCGGCTGCGGCTTGCCGATCACCTTGGGGCGCCGTCCGGTAGCGCGATGCAGCATCTCGCACACGCTGCCGCAATCCGGCACGCCGCCGTACCAGGTAGGACACACCCAGTCGGGGTTGGTCGCCACAAAGTCCACGCCCCGTTGCAGCAGAATGCAGGCATCCTCCAACTTCTGGAACGTCAGCTCCGTATCGAATCCGCACAGCAGCACGTCCACATCGTCCTCCGGACGGGTCGTGACGCGAATACCGGCCGCCTCCAACTGCTCATAAAAGGAACGGGTTCCGAACACATAGCACTTCTTCCCCACCAGTTCCCTCTGCAGATAATCAATGGTCGCATCCACCGAAGTAAGAAAATCCTCACGGACCGTTGCAATGCCCAGACGGGCCATCTTTTCCATATAGCCATCCACACCACGGGAGGAATTGTTGGTCAAAAAGAGATACCGACCACCGATTTTTTTCACATAATCCAAAAACTCCGGCACATGGTCAAACAGTGTATCGCTCAGATAGATGGTGCCGTCCATGTCCAGCAGAAACAACCGTTTATCTTTCAGCTCCGCCATCAAGCATCGCCCCTTTGCACATAAAAATACATGGTAAGCATAGCACAAGACCGTTCCACTTTCAAGTGAAACGGTCTTGATTTACGCACTTTTCACGTGTTATCCCAGCGGATAGGCCCTCGATGGAGCAAACGTTTCATCGCCTTGCCGTTAAAGGGAATCAGCGGATAGAGATACCCCTTTCCTGCCAGCGGTCTGGTAACAGCCAGCAGCAGCAAGATCCCCACCACGCCAAAGGCAAAGCCCCACCAGTCTGCCAGCCATATCAGAACCAGCAGCGTCATGCGGCACAGCTTGAAGGCGTAGCCCATCTCATAGCTGGGCTGGGCATAGTTGGCGATGGCCACAAAGGCCATATACACCAGTACCTCCGGCACCAGCCACCGCGACTGCACCGCAAAATCCCCCAGAATCAGCGCCCCCAGCATACTGAAGGAGCTGCTCAGGGCATTGGGTGTATTGAGCGAAGCCAGCTTCAAAAGGTCGATGATCAGTTCCACCAGCAGCAGCTGCACGATCAGCGGCACAGCGTAGTCATCCTGAATCAGCAGAAAATGCAGACTTTCATGGACCCGTGCCGGTTCCTTGGCCAGCAGAAACCACAACGGCGTAATAAACACCGTCAGCAGCAGCACCGTCACCCGTACCAGCTGCAAATAAGTGCCGATCAGCGGTGGGAAATAATAGTCGTTGACCTCCTCGGCAAAGCGGAAAAAGGACGTAGGCAAGACCATCACCGCCGGCGTATTGTCCACCATCACCAGCACGTCACCCTCCATCAGACTGGCGGTGGCCACGTCAGGCCGCTCAGTATATCGCACCTTGGGAAAGGGGCTGTACCACTGGCGCGGCGCGATGGCCTCAGCAATGCTCTCCTGTCCCATGGAGACGGAACGCACATCGATGGCATTGATCTTTTTTCGCAGCTGCGCCACCAGCTCAGGGTCTGCCTCGCCCTCCAGATAACAAAGGGCAATGTCGGTTTTTGAACGCTCGCCCACCTCCAGCCGCTCCAGCGTCAATTCCGGTGTGCGGATACGGCGGCGCAGCAGAGCGGCGTTTTTCATAATGTTCTCCACAAAGCCGTCGTGGCTGCCACGCAGCACGCGGCTGGTGTCCGGCTCCTCCACGGAGCGCAGGGGGAACTGCTTGGCCTCCAGCAGCACCCCTTCCGGATATCCCTCCACCACCAGCAGCGTTTTGCCGGCAAACACCGCCGTCACCGCTTTGTTCCAATCCGTCTCCACCTTAGAGTCACAAGCCGTGACGTACCGCTCCAAAAAGCTTTGCAGATCTGCCACACCATCCAGCGAGGCAATCGGCATCCACGCGGCAATAATCCGCTCCAGCAGCGAATCCTGCGCATAGCCGTTGACCACCCACAACTTCGCCCGTCTGCCGCCGATTTGAAGATCGCGCCCCACCATGTCGAAACTGCGCCCCACACCCAACTGTTCATCCAGCGCGGCACAGCGCCTGTCAAACTCCGTTTTCATTCCGTTCCAGCCTCCTGCTCGGTGCCATTTTTTCTCAGTATGGCGCAGTGCAGTCGGTTTTATGCATGAAAAAACCGCCCTTTCGGGCGGCTTTCATCTGTCACACCAGCTTTTCAAAATAGAAAAACGTCTCGTCTTCCCCCGTCTTACGCATACAGGACGAGAGCATCCGGTAAGAGGCGATATTCTCTTTGTAGCACTTGGCCACCACACGCTCCAGCAGCAGGCCGTACAGACCCCACTCTGCCGCCGCCGCAAAGGCTTCGGTACCGTAGCCGTGACCGGCAAACTCCGGTGCAATGCGCACGCCCAGTTCGGCGCCGCCGCGCCAGTCCACGTTATACATCACCGCTTCGCCGATGCACTTGCCGTCCAGACGGATGGCGAAGTTCACCGCCCAGTGGTGGGCAAAGTCGTGTCTGGCAACGTCGAGAAAATAGTCCTCCGTCAGTTCCCCTTTGAGATCCTGCCGATAGTCATAGCCCCACCAGCGGTTGCGCACGTCGTCCAGGCACAGGGCGTTATAGGCCGCCTTATCCTCTTCCCCCAGCGCCGAAAGGGTCAGCCGCTGGGTCTTCAGTTCAGGGATCTCCTGCAAAATATCCAGCTCCGTACCCACCGCCACGCGCACCTTACCGGCCAGTTCCGCCGGCAGATATTGCAGCTTGGAGGTGCGAAGTCCCTTGTCGTGGGCATCGTCCTGCCGGTTGATCCACGCAACGTCACTGCCAAAGTGGGCTGCAAAGGCCTGCACCATGGCAGGATACGCACCGGCGTGGGAGTAGAGGGCTTTTTCAATGTGAATCTGCAGCGTATTGCCGCACTTCTCACCCAGACTCAGCGCCACCAGATGCTCATCCACCAACAGTCCACCGGCGCAGAACCAGCCGCGATCCAGCAGACCGAACATCTCCTTGGCATAGTGCAGTTCCCGGATCGCACTTTCATTGTCGCCTTTACGGAACTCCTGCTCATATTCCTGCCAGAACCGCCCGATCAGCGCCGCGTCAGCACCGCTCAATTCCACAAAGCGGGCCTGCGGATAGTTTTTGCGGAATTTATTGATATGGTTGCGCTGGCCGCTGTAACGCCGACCGGCAAACGTGGCCAGATCTTCGGCATGGTAGAGATAGTCCTTCCATGCGCGCTCGTTGCGCACCGCCATATAGGGATAGCGCTGCATTAAATCGCGCGCTTTATCTTCCGGCACGGGAGAAAAGACCAGTCGGTGTCCGTTTTCCGTGCACCAACGCTCGATGATTTTCAATGCCGCATCCACATCACCGTCCGGACCGGGGATGGGATAGTCAAACTGCACGCGGTCTTTTGTGCAGCTGCGCACGATCAGGCAGCCTGCCGCCTCGGCATAGCAGGCATTGAGGTAGCCGTGCCACATCAGCTTCACGCCCACCGAATATTCACACAGGCGATAGTCACAACCGGCATAGTAATGATACACCTGTTCCGCCGTTTCCGGCGTGATCTGTTGAAATTGAAGCATAGGTTCTCCTTGCAATTGGTCGTTTCTCACTGTTCAGCCATGCGGCGTTTGACTGCCTGTCCGGTCGGTGTGGCCGCCAGACCACCCAGCGCCGTTTCCCGGAACTCCACCGGCATGCGGCGCCCCACATCCCCCATAGCGTCGATGACCTCATCCACGGCCACGCGGCTCTCGATACCGGCCAGTGCCATATCCGCGGCGCTGACGGCGTTCATAGCGCCGATCACGTTGCGTTTGACACAGGGCACCTCCACCAAACCGGCCACCGGGTCACAAATGAGGCCCATGAGATTTTTCAGCGTCATGGCAACTGCATGGCCAATCTGTCGGGCATCACCGCCGCGCAGCGCCACCAGCGCACCTGCCGCCATAGCAGACGCCGTGCCGATCTCTGCCTGACAACCGCCGGAAGCACCGGCAATGGACGCTCGGTGCGCCACCACAGCGCCGATGCCGCTGGCCACATACAGAGCCTCCAGCACCTGCTGCTGGCTCAGTTCTTGCCGCTGCCAAAGGGGCATCAAAACCGCAGGCAGCACGCCGCAGGCACCGGCCGTAGGCGCTGCCACGATGCGACACATGCAGGCATTGGATTCTGCCATACTCAGCGCTTCGGCAATCACCTCACCCACGTAGCCGCCGGCCAGATTCTTGCCCTTAAGATTATACTGGCGCATCTTCAGTCCGTCACGGCCCACCAGGCCGCTGACGCTGCGGCGCTGGCCGGTATAGTTATGGCTGGCATCTTCCATGGCTTTCCATACGGTCAGCATTTTGCTCAGAGATTGCTGGCGCGTGACGCCGCGCTCCTGCAAATCCTCTTCCAGCACCACTTCCCAGAAGAGTCTGCCCGTTTCTTCTGCACGGGAAATGATCTGCTGCAGGGAATCAAGCATCTTCCTCTTCCTCCTTCTCGTAATAAGTCACTGACAGCACCGGGCTGAGCCGGCGCAGCGCATCCACCTGTGCAGGGCGCAGGCGGTGATCCGTCTCGATGACCATCAAGGCTTCGCTGCCTCGGGCACGGCGGCACAAACTCATATTGGCCACATTAATGCGCATACGGCTCAGTTGACCCGTTACCGCCGCCACAGCGCCGTACTCATCCTGATTGCGGATCAGCAGCGTATGGAAATCGCCGGTAAAATTGACAGCAATACCGTCCAGCTGCTGCACCAGAATCCGACCGCCGCCCAAGCTGGCTGCCTGCAGCTGCAATTTCTTCCCAGCGGCGTCCCACACCTCCAAAAGCGCGGTGTTGGGATGTGCTTCCCTCAGATCCACCGTGTCGATGGTGTATGCCAACCCTGCCTTTTCCGCCTCTTCAAAAGAGCGTGGAATGCGCAGATCATCCGGCTTCATCCCCAAAAGGCCACCCACCAGAGCGCGGTCCGTGCCGTGTCCCGAACCGGTTTCGGCAAAAGAGCCGTGGAGATGGATCTGTGCCTTCACCGGCGCAGCACCCAGCAAAGAGCGTGCCATACCGCCAATACGCGCGGCACCTGCCGTATGAGAACTGGAAGGGCCCACCATAATGGGGCCTAAGATGTCGAAAATATCCATGCACGTATCCCCTTTCCAAAACAGGCATATGAATTCATTTAACATTATCCCATATCTATCCGCTACTGTCAAATAGTCTGTCCCTTTTGCGCAAAACAACGGCCTCCCCGAAGGAAGGCCGTTGCGGATTTATATGCTCAGTATTCCCATGCCCATCATCAGGCACACCGTCAGGAAGATGGTAGCGATGGATGCCACACTGGTCCAAACCACCAATTGCGCGGCCAGCTGCTCATCGTTGTGCATCTCACGGGCCATAATGGCGCTGGATACCGCCACAGGAGAGCCAAACAGCGCAATCAACGCAGGATACTCTGCCGTGCCGCAGGGCAGCAACCCCTGCGCGTTGAGCACAACTGCTGCACCCACACCGATCAGCGGTGCAACCACTGTGCGAAACAGTGTGCCACTGACCACTTCTTTCCACAGCTCCTTGACAGCAGAGAAGCGGAACTGACCGCCCAGCATCAACAGCGCAAAGGGCGACGTGATGTCTTTCAGATTCCGCAGCGCCGTGTATACCGGCTCCAGATCACGCTGCAGAGAAAACACCACCGTGCCAAACTGTCGCTCCTGCCACCAGCGCAGCAGCAGCGCCACCAAGCCGGCCACCACACCGCCGATCAACGGGTTTTTGGCCACGTTCTTCAGCAGCTTTTTTACATCCGTGTTTTTTCCTTCGCCCTGCACAAACACGCTCAGCGAAACGACCGCCAGCACATTGAACAGCGGCACCACGATCGCCGACAACACAGCCGCCGCGGCCGCGGCCGCCTCTCCGCCCAGCGTGGTGGCCAGAGGCAAACCGATGATGGCATAATTGCTGCGAAACGAACATTGCAGCAGCACACCGCGTCTGCGCCGATCTGCGGTAGCACCCTGAGCCATTATCCAGCCCAGCGCAAACAGCACCGTCACCGCCGCAACGACATACAGGCACAAATCCCACCGGACCTCAGACAAGGATGCGATGCCGTAAACATTGACAAACATCATGATCGGCAGGCAAATGCGAAACACTAATTTATTGCCCAGCGCCACAAAGTGCTCTGTCAAAAAGCCTTTGCACCGCAGAAAATATCCCAACAGGATCAGCAGCACGATCGGCAGCACCGCATTGGCCGCTGTTTTCAGGATTTCCCCGGACATGCCTTTCCCTTCTTTCCCTACCGGCAACTGCCGTTTATCGCAAGTATTGTATCACATATTTCAACGCAAAAAAAGAGGGCAACATCTGACTCTCCGCTATATTTCGCTATCTCTCAGCAAGGCCCCCATATTTTTCGCCCGCTCCACGTAATCCGGCATGACCGTTGCCAAATGTTCTTTGATCTCCGTCTGCCGTGCCCAAAGGCGAGTAAACGCCTGCCACAAGTCCTCTCTTCTCTGCAGCTGCTGCACCGGCAGCACATAGCCCTCTTCCGTGCCGAACAAGTCCCGTGCAATACCGCGCGCCTTCACCGAATATCCCACCACCAACGTGGGCACACAGGCAGAATAAGCTGCAATGGTGGCATGGGTTCGCGCACCCACGAAAAAGCTGCACCGGGCAATCGCGTCTTTCAGCTGCATACAGTTTTGATCTTCCACGCAAAAAACACGACCACTGTGCGCATACGATGCCTGCAGCCGCTCCAGCAGCACTCTGTCGTCGTTCCCTTCCTGCACTACATGGGGAACGAGGGCAATATGGGCATCCGTGGCTTCCAGAATGCCCTCTACCAAACCAGCGTAGTTCTCCATCACCATCCCCGGATACGGCTCATACCCCTGAATCAGGGGACTTACATTGATGCCAATCACGGCCCTGTCCGTCAATCCCGTGGGGATAGCGGCTTCCTGCCGCTCCAGCGCAAATGCCGGATCAGGCCAAAGCACCGTACGGGAATTGATCTTGACCAGCGCCTCGTATGTCAACGATTCGCGGGCCACGATCAGGTCATAGACGCGCAGGTCCTCTGCCATTTTCCCCGAAAGGGCATCCGGTTCCACGGAGCATCCCCACAAAACCGTTCGCGTCCCTTTTCTCCTGACGTGACGGTTGACGGTGTAGATATGTTCGTTTTCACCATAGCAATAGTTATCTCCGCCAATGGACAGCAACACGCTGTCCTTGCCGCACTGCGAAATGACCGGAGCAAAACTCAAAGCGTCAAAAGCGTCTTTTCGCCCTGCCGCATGATAGGCAAATGCCGCTTTTGCATAGTCCATGGAACGCCGCGAGATGGTCTGCTGCGGCGCTTGGATCTCCACAAAATCTCGCCCCAGATATGTCCGATCCTCCTGCGGCGCGTGGGAATAGAGAATCGTTTCCTCCCCTGTCAAAAGCGCCTTTGTGGTTCGCACAATGGCTTCGCAGCCGTGATTTGCGCTGCCGCCGTGAGGAAACAACAGATATTTCATTTCTCCCTCCTCCTTACTCCCACACCGCGCACGCAGCGGATCAGCGAAAACAGCAGTGCCTGTTTTTTGCCAATCATCCGCCAATACCGGTTGTCATTCCTTTCCTGCGGCCACTTTTCGTAAGCCAAACGCACGGCAGGATGATGCATTACTTCCCGGGTTCGCCGGTACTTCTCCCAAATGTTCAGTCCACTTCGTCTGTCCCAAGCGGCGAAAATGCCGTTATAAGCGTCACCCACAACCCGCGCGGCGCAATACGCCTCCAGTTCAGGTGTGAGCAAACCGCTTCTGCTGCCAAAGTCCACGATGGCACCGTTGAGCCGCAGCCCATTTTCAAACACATCCGTCCTGTAGCGGCGGCTGAGGGACTCGGCATTGTCCTCGTCGCAGTAATATACCGCCACGTTTTTATAGGTAACAGTTTTGCATTGTGCCAAATAGGCGAAGTTAAACAGCAGATCTTCCCCATACGACGTATCTTCCGGGAACTGCACCTTGCCGGACAAAATCAATTCTCTCTTATAGAGTTTCGCAACAGGACCGTACAGCAAAAATGCCCTGTTCAGCATGTAAAAGTGCCTTCTGTCATCGGCAGACGGCTGCCATAGGGAAACCGTCGCATCTCCCTGCTCCGCCGTGTTTGCCGCGCCGCTCTTTGAAAAGTCCACCGCCCCGATGGCGAGATCTGCGTTCGTCTCTTCACTCACGGCAAGCAGCTGCGAAAAGCACGCCTGCGCCACGGTGTCGTCACTGTCAACAAACGCCACATACGCGCCGCGCGCCGCAGCAAGTCCTGCATTGCGTGCTTTTGACACGCCGCCGTTTTTCTGCTGATGGATGACTTCAACGCGCTCATCTTCCGCAGCAAAGCGGTCACAAATCGCACCGCTATGGTCCGTTGAGCCGTCATCAACCAGAATGATTTGCAAATTCCGATAAGAATTTTGGCAGATAGATTCCAGACAGGCGCACAAAGTGTCCCCTGCATTATAAACAGGGACGATCACGCTGATCCATTCGCCCATATGCCGTCTCTCCTCTCTTGCACAGTTCATAGCCCTCGGCCTGCGCCAAAACGAGCCCTTATCTTGCGCCAGATGCGCACACCCGATGCCAGCAAATACCGAAACTCGGCGCTGCGCCAAAACACCAGCACAAACACACCGTTGGGCACCACCACGCACACAGCCAGCTTTATCAAAAGACGCCAGCCCAAATCCAGCGCTATATTTCCTGTCAGCAGCAGGCACAGCGCCGTCACCGAGGCCGCCAGCACCGCATAACCCACATAGTGCAGCAAATATTCCCGTACGCTGCGCCGGAACCCGTGGCGGAACACCACGAGGGGCTCGTACCACGCGTTGCTGGCCAGCCGCGCCAGCGCCGTAGCCGCTAAAATACCGGCCACGCCGTACAGTCGCCCCAGCACGATGTCACCGGCCAGATTCAGTCCGGCCGTCACCAGCATGGCATAACGGCCATGGTGAAACAGTCCCATCGTGGATCTGTACATGCCTACCACACCCTGCATACCTGCCATGTAAAAGTTCAGCGCCAGCAAAACAGGGATCAAACCTTGTGTCACGTAGTCCTGGCCAAAGAAAAACGCCACCATATCTCCCGAAAGAACGGCAATGCCCACTGCGCCCCACCCATAAAACCAGAAGTTGGCCAAAGTCAGCGTCCGGAAGATGTGATACTTATGTTCTTCGCTCTCTACCGCGTTCAGATGTCCCACGCTGGCAGAAAAGCCGGCAAAAATCTGAGACACCAACGACGTCAACATTCCGCACAGCATCGTATAGTTGGAGATCACGCCGGTGGTCACCAAACCGTTGAAACAGGTGATGGCAATATTATCCGTATGGTTGACCAGCACGCCGCTGAGTTTTGTGATGGTCACAGCTTTGACGTTGCGCACCAGCGTCCGTTTCTCCTCCGCTTCCAGCGGCTGCACCGGCCCTCGGCCGATATAAGGGTAGTCTTTTACCGCCTTGCAGGAAATCAGCACATGGGTCAGCAAAATAAACGCCACCTGAATCACCAGATACAGCAGATAGTTCTTCCACAACAGTAACGCCAGAATCTGCAGCACATTCTGCGCCACCACCACGCAATAGCTGATAGCCAAGGTCACATAGTTGCGCTGATTGACCGTAAGGAGCGTACTGCGATAGCTGAAGAAGTAGCTGCTGGCCGAACTGAACAAAAACAGCAGATAAATCACATAGATATTCTCCGGAATATCCGGCATCTCTCCCACCAATACCGGCAAAAGCGGCAGCAGTGCCACACCCAGCAAGGTCACCGCCGCACCGATTACCCGGTAAACTTTGGCATACAGCCGCATATACGCTGCGATCTTCTCCCGATCACCCTCAGCCACCGGTCGATACAGCGCATAGCCCACCGCTGTGCCGACACCCAGTTCCGACAGGGAAAGAACGGAAAGAATATTGCTGAAAAGGCCGTTGATGCCCAGATATTCCGCACTGAGGCACCGCACAAAAATCATGCGGCAAAGGAAGCTGATCGAAATATTGAGCACATAACCGACCACACCGGCCATGCTGTTCAGCAGCGAGTATTCGGTTCTCGATCTTTTTTCCATACGATCCGTTCCTTCTTTTTTATCCGTCCAGCAGTTCTTCCAGCGTCTTCATAGACGATTCCAGCGAGAAGTCCCTGCTGCGCTTGCGCGACTGCGCCGCATACGCCGCCAACTGCTCCGGGCAAGACAACACCTTTCGCAGCCCGTCACACAGCGCCGCTTCACTGTTTTGCGTAATCATACCGCAGGCAGCATCGCCAACCAGTTCACGGATTCCGGCACAATCCGTGCTGACCAGCGGCAGTCCCAGCACCACACCTTCAGCCATCGCCGTGCTGAATCCTTCCACCCGTGATGCACACACCATCAAATCACTTTGCTTCATCCAGACATAAGGGTTCTCCTGAAATCCCGGCAGAAACACCGTCTGTTCCAGTCCGGCTTGCCGTATCATCGCTTCCAGCTCCGGCCGCTGTGCGCCCTCGCCGAGAATGTATATTTCAAAATCAAGTCCCTCGTCACGCAGCGTTGATGCGCAGCGGATCAGCCGGTCATATCCTTTCTCAGCCACCAAACGCCCTACGGAAAGGAGCCGCAGTTTTGCTCGCTTCTCCGGTACGGTCGCCTCTTTTTCGCATGTAGCGATAGCCGCACAGTCCACAGGGTTATAGCAGGTTGCCACGCGCTGGGCTTCCAGTCCGTATTTATCCAGAAATGCTTTCCGCACGCCATGGGAAACACACAAAATTCTGTCAAACTTCCGATAATGCCGCGTCTCGTCCTGTGGACCGCGGAACAGAAAATCCGACCATGGATTTGCCTGCATATCCGTGTGCACCCAAGCCAGCTTGCGGGAGCGGCGGTTGGTCGAACCGGAGACGATTTTTGTACTCTCTCCCTCAATGAACGCCACTTCCACGTCATACCGTCCCCGGATAAAGAGGCAGTAAAATACCGCCGCCGGCAGCAAGGCAAACAGCTTACCCCGTACGTGTTCGTACACGCCGTACACAGCCCTTCCCACAGGCGAAGTGCCGCGGTAGCTGTCAAACACCACACGGTACGTCAGCTGGCCGCGGTAACGTGTCGTATCCAGTTCCTCCCGGTGCAGTGAGTACAAAGTTATCTCATACTTCCTGCGATCCAGATGGCTTACGACAGTCTGCAGGACTTTCTCCGCACCGCCGCCATAGAGCCCATTGGTCATCAGCATAATCCGTTTCATCCGCCGCAGCCTCCTTTCCGCTTCACAGCAGTTTTTCGATCTCTTTCATGCGCGTTTCCAGACGGAACGCCCGGGAACGCCGGTGCAGCGCTTCTCCATAGGCGGAAAAATCCACCCGACCGGACACCAGCTTCCGCAGCATCTCCAGCAGTGCCTCGTCCGTGTTCTCCACGATCATTCCGCAGTCCTCGCCGCCAAACAATTCCCGCATTCCGGCGCAGTCCACAGTGAAAATCGGTTTCCCCAGCAACAGACTTTCCGTGGCCGCTGTGCTAAAACCCTCGGCATAAGAGGAGCAAACAAAGCCGTCGCACAAGGCCAAATATCGGCAGGGATTTTTCTGATAACCCAACAGTGTCACCGTGTCAGCCAGATTCTGTGCTTCGATCATTTTTTCCAGTTCTGCACGCTGCGGCCCTTCGCCGATGATCCAAAGGGCAAAGCAGCAACCTTCTTCTTTCAACTGTGCTGCACAGCGCAGCAGCCGGATCAGGCCTTTCTGCTCCGCCAGCCGCCCCACCGTCCCCAGCAGCGGCCGCACGGGAACCAGCCTGTCCGCCGGCTCCTTTGCCGCGCGGCAAATGGCAGTCTCATCCAGCGGATTATACTGCACGCAGACCTGCGACCCTGCAAAAAACTTCTCCTCGAAAGACTTTTTCACGCTCTGAGACACACAGGCAATGCGCTCGTATTGCCGATACGTCTTTTTCTCTGCTGCCACATTGGCAAAGTAGCGGTCTGCATAAGGGTTGCGCTGCACGTCGGTATGTACCCACGCCAATTTCCGACTGCGGAGATTGGATGAGGCCGCTATCACTTTTGTGGCAAATCCCTCCGCAAAAGCAACCTCTATATCGTATTTCTCATCAAAGGCCCAGCGATACACCCACGCCGCCGGCAGCAGATACAAAAGCCGCATCCGCAGCCAAAAAATCACCTTTTTCACACCGCCGGCACGCCAATCCGCCATGCGCAGCAACGAGCGGTACCGGCAGCACGACTCTACGCAGGGCTGATATACCCCCTCGTCCGTGACTGTGCAGACCGTCACATCATACTGCTCCCTATCCAAATGGCCGACCAGTTCAGCAAGCGCCCGTTCGGCACCGCCGCCTGCTAAACTCTCCAGAAAAAACAGGATTTTCTTCATACCTTACTCCATCAATTGATAGATTTTCTCCGCTTCTTCCGCGCCGGAATAATCGCGGCGCAAACACGTCTGCCGCAGGCGCTCCATCTTCGCCTCATCACACAACAGCGCTGCAATCCCTTCGGCGCAGCCTTCGTTGTCCAGCGGCACGATCACGCCGTCCACGTTCTCCTCCAGTTGTGCACCGGCTGTGGCATAACGGGTAATCACCACCGGCTTACCCAAAATCTGCGCCTCACGCACCGTGACAGCCTTCCCCTCATAGCGGCTGGGCTGCACATAGAGGTCACAGGCCGCCAGATACGGATAGGGATTGGTCTTTTTCCCCAGCAGGATCACCGCTTCCTCCATGCCGGCTTGCGCAATCCGGCGGCGAATCAGTTCTTCATCGCAGCCAAAGCCAACAAGATACCACTTCACAGGCAGGCCCATCTGCCGCAGACGGCGACAGATATCAGGCACATTGTCAAAATTCTTGGCATTGGCATACCGTCCCACCGACAACAGGCGAATGCTGCCGTCCTCGGGCATCTCCGCAGACACGTCTCCCACCGCACCGGCACGCACCGCTTGCTGCGGCACAATATTCTCCAGCGGCATCAGCTTGTGGGCCAAACAAGGAAATACCTGCGCAAACGCATCCCCCACTGCCGGGGAGATGGCACCGATGCGGTCATAGCAGTCCCACACCTTCTCCTCGGATGCCACATCAATACGCAGCGCCGAGTAATCGGTGTGGATCCATGCCAATTTCACTTTGGCCCGTACCTTTTGCGCCACAAAATAGTGGGGCGTGAGAAAACTGATGGCCAGATCGTATTCCCCTTCGCCGATCGCCGGCATGAAAGCCCCCGTATATTTGTGGCTATAATCCAAAGACACACCGCTGTCGCCGGAAATACCGTTCTTTTTACAATATCGAGCCGCCTGCCATTTTCCGTACCCACGGCCCAGTGCCACGCCAAACATGCCGCGGCGCAGCACCTGCATAATCGGTACCGCCAACGAGGCATATGCGGCTATCTCCGGCAGCAACCGCACCTTCTTGGGAATCATGGGCATCAATTCCCCTTGATGCCGCATCAAAAACAGGTCCACGCTGCAACGCTCTTCATCCAAGCTCTCCAGCAAACCGATCAGCGCCCGTTCCGCACCGCCCAGTTCCATCGCGTGAGAAAAGATCAGAATTCGTTTCATTTCTTCATCCTTTGCATTCCGTCATTGCTCAGCAGACGGCGCAGCGGTCTGGCAACCGCCAGACGAAAGCGCTGTTTCGCTGTGAGCCACGTACCGGCATACCAATGTACCGCCAACGTGTTCTGCGTCTTTTTCAGCCGTCCCGTTGTGCTCTCGTAAGGATTCAGCCAATCTGCAGGCAAAATTTCCGCGCCTGCAACACACTGCCGCTGGCCGTTTTGCTGCAGTCCCAACTTCACCAATGTTTCTGTGTTCAACTGCGGACACCCGATTACGCCGCAGTCACCCTCCAGTAGCGGCTCGTAGGCGCCGAGCATGGCACTCACCGCCTCACCGCCGGCCTCAGAGCCAAAACCAAGCCCCGTGTTGATCCACTTCTCCGTTTCAAACCCAAAGAACGCCGTGTACTCCAGCAACTCCTCCGGTGCGCGCAGCAGTTCCACATCCGTGTCGAAATAAAAGCCACCATACCGCGCCACCGCGTGCAGACGCACATAATCGCTGAGAAAAGCCCATTTCTTTTGCGCCGCACACATCCGGGTATACCCGTTGCTGTTCACATCAAAGCTATCCTCATCCCAGCGGATCATTTCATAATCGGGGCAGAACTTCTCCCAACTGGCCATGCACTTTTTGGCCAGCGGCGGCAACTCCTTGCCGCCAAACCAGCAGTAATGAATCTTTTTCGGAATCATATCTCCCCTCCTCACAGCAGTGACTGCAGCCAGTCGAGCAGCGTCACACGGGAAAACAGCGAATCAAAATGATAGGTCAGCACATTCTCATAATAGAAATACGCCGCATAGCACACCACAGCCAGCGGAATCAGCCACCGGCGTGTCCGACGGTCAAAATTGCTCAGCAGCCACGGAATCGTAATGCACTGGAAAATCAGGAAATAGTTGGCCAGACGGGCGAAGTAATTGGCCGTGCCGAACAGGGCCACATACATGATCGCAGCATGGAGCATCACCAGATTGACCATGATATTCATCGTCCGGTCGTTCTTCCTTTCGATCACCCCTCGCGTCACAAAAGACAGCAGCACGGGGACCAGCATCACTGCCAGGCGGAACGGATTGACGCCCACATCAGAGAACGACTCCGCCGTATACTCCTCACCCAGCAGCGTTGTAATGCGGATTACCACATGCATCAACGGCTGCAGCAGCGGTCCGGCCACACCAAAAGCACCCAGCAGCCACCAGGTCTGTTTCTTCCACGGACAAAACACCAACAGCGGTGTGATCAAATACATCAGCGCATATGGGTGAAAAAGTGCACCCAATATCACCCAGAACACAAAGGCCACCCATCTCTTGCGAATGGCGCAATCTACACCAAGCAGCGCAAAGGCCACCGCCGCGCATTGCTTAATCGCAGCAAAAGCAAAAATGAAGCTGCCGCCGGCAATGAATAAAAATAAGCTCAGCCAGAGATTCTTACTGTATTTTCGGACAAACCACAAATACACACCCAGCGTCAGCGCCGCATAGAGCATCACATACGACTGCGCACCGAAGCCGCTATTTACCAAAAGCTGCGTCAGCAGACAGTAGCCCGGATTGCTGCCCAGTTTCCAGTCGATCCCCGAAAAGCTCCTGTCAACCTGCCACAGGTTGTAGCTGTGGATATAGAAATACGTATCATTATAATCGGTTCTCAGCCCTGCAAACAGGATCAATACTGCCGCCAAAACCGCATAAAAGAGCAGTTCTTTGCGCAAATAACCCATCCCATTCCTGTCGTAAACCGACGTATAATGGGACAATACAACCAATATGAAGCTTACCAGCAGTACACCAAGCAGTTCATTCATTGTTTACTTCGCTCTTACTTTCCATTTGATCAAAGCTGCCAGCAAAGTACCCGGCAGCGTGCAGCATACGGTCAGCCACTTTCGGGGCGACTGCCCGATATATCGATGGTTACGGCATAAGATACTGCTGGAGCAGTAGTGGATACAGTCGATGATCTGCCGTTTGGCAGAGGTGTTATACCGCATCCGCACCGTACGCCAAAAAGCGAATCCCCGAGGATTGCGCTCATACTGCCGCAGCATATTCAAGGACGAGCCATCCGCCTGATACTCCACGCGACACAGCACCTCGTCCAGCACCGCCAGTTTGTAATCCTGATCGCACAGCAGGTATTTATACGCCAACGAGAAATATTTCTCACCTTCGAACACCGGATAGTCCGGATATTGGCGCATCACGTCGGTGCGGTATACCAGTTTCTTGTCGCCTCTGCCGCCGCACTCATAATAGCCGCTCAGCGTGGTCTCCGTCATCCCGACAGGAAAACCGCAGCCGATCACTTTGCCCGTATGCCAATCTGCATCCAATCCTACGATACCGGCGTATCCCTTCTCTTTTACCTGCTGCCACTTCTCCAGAATCTTACGCACCGCGCCGTCAGCCAGCGCATCGTCCGAGTCGATGCACAGATTCAGCAGCGTGTCGATATGGGCATAGGCCTTGTTGTGCGCCGTGTGCATACCGCCGTTTTCCTGATAAATGTAGCGGATCGCAAAGCCGTTCTTTCGACTCTGCCACTCATGCACCATCTGCGCCGTATGATCCGTCGAACCGTCGTCGATGATCAACCAGACAAAGTCCTTGCAGTCCTGCCGCAGCAAACTCTCATATGTACGCACCAAGGTATGTGCACGGTTATATGTGGGTGTAAAGATTGTCAGCAAAATTTCATTTGTCTCGTTTGGCAGCATCAATGTAAAACTCCTCCAGCCATCGGGCCGTTTGCACAATATCATATCCACATTTGCAGATCACCTCACTGTGATCGCAGCGAGGCAGTTTCGCCTGCTCCAGCACCCGTTGGGCCCATAATGCAGCAGAAGCACGCAACGGGCAAACCTCCACCAAATCTTCTGCCAGGATGCTCTCACCCGGTACGCTGTCAGAAATTACGCAGGGCAATCCTGCTGTCTGGGCTTCCACCATGGTCAGAGGCAGTCCCTCATAGAACGAAGGAAACACAAACACATCCATCGCCTGATAATAGGGCGCCACATCGCGCTGCACTCCGGTCATAATCACCTTATCCTGCAAGCCGAAATCTTTGATGCGGTGTTCCAGCTCGCCGCGCAACGCTCCGTCACCCACCAGAAGCAGTCGCGCAGATGGCTCCCTTTGCACCGTTTCGCGGAATATCTCCAGCAAAAAACGGTGGTTTTTCTGTTGGTCAAACCGCCCCACATGGCCGATCACCAGCGCATGCTCCAGATGCAGTTCCCCTCGCATGTGCTCCCGTGCCGGCACGTCAAAGGCAAATCTTCGGCACGGTACGGCATTGGGGACTACCATACAGCGTTCCTCACCGCCGCGTCTTTTTCCGTATCGGGAAATACCTGCAGCACGGGAACAGGCCATCAGCTGCTGCGCTATAAAACGCGTGGGATAGGCGCACAGGGCGTAGGCAATTTCTTTTATATTGATTTGCGTCCGGACATTATGACTGTGCGCAACGGTGACACAACCGCACCGGCGCGCCACAGACAGATACAGCGCCGCCGTACTGCCCAAGTGTCCGTGCACAACCGGATATTCCCCATTGTGCTGAGTGAAAAAGTTTTTCCACCACCGCACATAGGCAAAATGGTTCTTTCCGTTATACCGTGGGCAGCGGTAAATCCGCCCACCCAGCGCCTCGATCTCGTCATCGAACGCCGCGCGATCATCGCAATGCTCCACAAAGTCAAACTGCACCTTTGTCCGGTCGATCCGACGGTAATAATTCATGATCATGTTTTCCGCGCCGCCGCGGTTCATGCTTCCGATCACCTGCAAAACCCGTATCATGTTCATCCCTCATAATTTCGCTCAAAATCCACAACCAACGGCTTGTGCTTCCATGTCCGTTCCGCCTCCGGCGGCAAACAGGTATAGTCGCCGTACATTCGCTGAAGGTAATGTTTCCACCCGGCAAAACACATAAATTGGCCGCCTTCAAAGGTCAGGGTCGTGTAACTGTCCAGCATATCTGCCGCAAAGGGAATCCGCATACTCTCCACCGTTTCAATTCCTACCCGTTCCAGCGAAGGCTTTTCGTTATTTTTTGTTATACGCTGCAAAAGCCGCATGCGTATGGTTTCCCGTTTCCGCCATGGTGTCAACGCGAGAAAAAGACCGGACGCCCACCGTATCACCGCACCGTGTTGCTGCGGCACAAATTCACGGGTATAAAGTTGATAGCGCATGCAGTCCCACCAGAACCGATATCTGGCGACTCTTCCTGCCGGAATGCGGTCAATGGGAAAAATATCCATGAATATTCCGGTATGATACTTTTCGTTTTCCCCTTTCTCCTGCAGGAATGTTGTATGGTCTTTTCTGATTTTGGTAAATGACTGGGTAAAGCGCGGCGTATTGTCTTTATTTTGCAGAAGATATCCCTCATGCGGCAACTTTTCCCACAGCGCGAGGAACTTTTGATAGTCTTCCCGCGACATACAAATATCCAAATCATCGTCCCACGGAATAAAACCCCCGTGCCGCACAGCCCCCAGCAGTGTTCCGGCATAAAGAGAATACGATATCCCGTTATCGCGGCAGATGCCATCCACCATTTTCAGCATCTCCAGTTGCGTCAGCTGCAATTGTCTCAACTGCTGTTCCGTCTTCACGTTGTTTTCCCGTCGCCTTTCCTCTCATTGAGCAATTCTCATCACCGCGTCAATCATCGGGCAGTCACACGCAGCGGACTCCTCTGCGCAGGTTCCCAATCGCTCTACTGTCATTGCCACAACCTTTTTCTTATCAAACAGCGCTTCCATCCGCTGTCGGCCGGCGCGTCCCATTGCGGCACGCTCAGCTTGTGTAAGCATCAAAAAGCGCTTCATTTCCCCGTATAAATGATTTGCATCCTGCGGCACACACAGATATCCGCTGACATCTTCCTTTACCGCTTCCACACAGCCCGGGATTCGGCTGGTGATCAGCGGACGCGCCATGGCAGCACATTCCAGATTGGCATTCGCCATCCCCTCATGATAACTGGGCAGTACCGCGCAGTGACTTGCCGCGATAAAGGGCCGCACATCCCATTGGAACCCGTGGTAACGGAGCCAGCCGGCAGACTCACCGGCACGGATGGCTGCAGTATAGTCCTCTTCCATGAAGCCCACCAAATCCAGCACACAATGACAGCCTTCTGCATGCAGTCGTTCCATGGCTGAGAACAGCTCATCCACACCCTTTTCCTGCATCACGCGCCCCACAAAGAGAAAACGAATCGTTGCTTCATCTGCCGGATATTCTTCCGGCGCGAAATGTGCCAAATTCACCCCTGCACCCATCAGCACGCAGCACTGTTCTTTTTCCACGATGGATTCGCGTAGAAATGTATCGCGATTGGAGGTGTTTTCGAAAAACACTGTCTGCGCCCGGCGGAGCGCTATTCGATGCAGCACTGTTACCAGCCTGCGCAGCGCCCCCTTCTTCTGGAACGCCGTGCCAAGGCCGGTGATATTGGCAGCATACGGCACACCCAGCAGTCGGCACGCCAAGCCGCCATATACATTCGGTTTGATGGTATAGGTAATCACCAAATCCGGCTTCACCCACCGCAGCAATTTCAGATAGCTCCGCAGTAATTTCAAATCCGCCACCGGACTTATGCCGCGCCTGTCAACATCCGTCGGCAAAAAGCGACACCCCATCTGCACGATCGCTTCTACTCTTTCACCGTCAGGCAGCGCAATATACACCTCATGATTCTGCAGCAGCTGAGCCAGCAACTCCCGTCGAAATTGATATAAGGTTATGTCAGAATTCGACAAAATCAGGATCTTCATTTTCTCTCCCAGCAGGAAAGTTTGTGTGGATATTCTTTCCTGTTTTCCCTTTTATTTTTCCTTATATTACAGCATTTGACCATAAACAACAAGATGCAACATGCCTCATCGGTGCCCCCCCTGTCGTTACAGCGCAAGATTTTCTTCATAAGCAAAAGTCCGTTCGCTTTCTCGACGCGTTCATTTTTATACATAAAAACTCCCGATGCCGAAGCATCGGGAGTTTTTATGTAGCTTTTCCGTTTTTTGAAAGTCTGATCGCTTAGAAGCAGCCCTGCTCCATCATAGCGGTGGCGACCTTCTTGAAGCCTGCGATGTTGGCGCCGGCCACCAGGTTGTAGCCCAGGCCGTACTCTTCGGCAGCTTCCTTGCTCATGGCATGGATGGTCTTCATGATGCCCTTGAGCTTCTCGTCCACTTCCTCAGCGGTCCAGACCAGACGCTCGGAGTTCTGGGACATTTCCAGACCGGAAACTGCCACACCGCCGGCGTTAACAGCCTTGGAGGGAGCCACGATCATGTTGGGCTGGCTCATCAGATACTGCAGAGCATCGTTGGTGGTGGGCATGTTGGCCACTTCGATGTAGTACTTCACGCCGTTGGCAACGATCTGCTGGGCCTGCTCCATGTGAACGTCGTTCTGCATGGCGGAAGGCATGATGACGTCGGCCTTGACGCCCCAAGGCTTCTGGCCGGGGAAGAACTCAACACCGAACTTATCGGCGTAATCCTTGACCTTGTTGCGGCCGGAGTTACGCATGGTGACCAGATAGTCCACCTTCTCTTCGCAGGAGGAGACACCCTCGGGGTCATAGATGTAACCGTCGGGACCGGACAGGGTCACGACCTTGGCGCCCAGGTGCATAGCCTTCTTGCAGATACCCCAGGTCACGTTGCCGAAGCCGGCGCAGGCGATGGTCTTGCCCTCGATGGACTCACCCTCGTGTTCCAGAACTTCCTGCAGATAGTACATAGCGCCGTAACCGGTAGCCTCAGGACGGGTCAGGGAGCCGCCGTAGGTGAAGCCCTTACCGGTCAGCACGCCGTTCTCCCACACGCCCTTCAGGCGGCGGTACTGGCCGTACATATAGCCGATCTCGCGGCCGCCAACGCCCATGTCACCGGCAGGAACGTCGATGTCGGGACCGATGTAGCGGTACAGAGCGGTCATGTAGCTCTGGCAGAAACGCATGATCTCAGCGTCGGACTTGCCGGCAGGATCGAAGTCGGAGCCGCCCTTGCCGCCGCCCATGGGCAGGCCGGTCAGGCTGTTCTTGAAGGTCTGCTCAAAGCCCAGGAACTTGATGATGCTGGGATTGACGTTGGGCTGGAAGCGCAGGCCGCCCTTGTAGGGGCCCATAGCGCCGTTGAACTGGCAACGATAACCAATGTTGGTGTGCCACTGGCCGGCGTCGTCGCACCACACCACGCGGAAGGTGAACATACGCTCGGGCTCGACCATGCGCTTGAGCAGGTCAACCTTTTCATATTCAGGATGAGCATCGATGACGGGGGAGATAGAGGTGAAAACCTCTTCCACGGTCTGCACGAACTCGGGCTCATTGGCGTGCTTTTTCTTCACATACTCGATGACGCTTTCAACATAAGCATTCATAGCGATCTGCCTCCTCTAAAATTTCATGATGATTTCATGTTGTTTTTCGGGCAGGGGCAGGGGAACCCCACACTGCCCCTTCTATCATGATGATATCACCCTTATTGTCAATTCGCAAGTATAAATCGGACATAATTCCATATCTTTCCGTAAAAAAGCCACATCTTTTTTTGTGCAACTTGTCTCCTGTATCGTCTCATGGCCTGCACCCATTTTGCCGCAAGAAACTTTTCGAACGGCTAACTCCCCCTTTTGCGGAATTTCCGCCGCCCAGCCTTGACTTTTTTTGCCGCCAAGGTATAATAGTCGTGTGCCGTGCCTTGCGGTAACGGCGGATTGATCATGTTGCGCTGCCTGCCTTGGGCAGCAGAAGGAGTTTATGATGACCTATTCCATGAATATCGCCGGCGTACAGCGCGAGCTGCCCATCTGCAAGATTACGGACGATCTGTATATCGCCGCTTTCATCTGCTTCGGCGATGCCGAGCTGACCGTGGCCTGCGCCCGTGACCTTTTGAAGCTGGTGCCTGCCGACAGCTATGATTACCTCTTCACCGCCGAGGCAAAGAGCATCCCCCTGATCCATGAAATGGCCCGTCAGAGCGGCGCCGACAAGTATTTCATCGCTCGCAAGGGTATGAAGGCCTATATGCCTGATCCTCTGTGGGTGGAAGATGAGTCCATCACCACCGCCGG
>JAZKYM010000113.1:0-4183 GCA_045612165.1 Vescimonas sp. | reverse complement strand
TTGGACTCGGCGCTGGTGGCCTGCATGTAGAAGTGGTTGCTGTTGTGGACAGCCATGCGGTTGTCGGGGGTGATGCGCACGCCCATGCTGGTGGGGCAGGCGATGGCATAGCGGCAGTTGGAGCGGAGATTCAGTTCCATGGCAGTACATTCCTTCCTCATATAAAAATATCAAATTCGTTTTCTCGGAGTGTGCGATTGTACATTGTGTCTATTCTATCGTAAGATGAATTGCAAGGGAATTGCATTTCATACCAGATAATATTGCAAATGTGCTCATTTTGTGTTATGGTGATTGCAAAAGGGGGGAAAAACCCATGCCGCACCTGTTTTCTTACCGCGACAGTGAGCTTTACAGCCACCATACGGTGGATCTTTCGCCGCTGCAAACGGACCACACCATGCATGCCCACGAGCTGATGGAGATCTTCTTTTTCATCTCCGGCAAGGGCAGCTATCTGGTGGAAGGTACGTCCTATCCGCTGCAGCCCAATGACATCCTCATCCTCCGTGAGGCGGAGGCCCATACGCTCACCATCGGCCCCGACGAGCCTTATGAGCGCATCGCCATCCACTTTTCCCGTTCGCTTCTCTCGGCGGTGGATCCGCAGCTGCGGCTGCTGCGCCCGTTTCTGGACCGTCCGTTGGGCCAGCGCAATTACTATCCTGCCGCTGCCGATCCCGAGGGTCGCCTGCGCGCCGCCTTTGCCGGCTTTGCCTTCGATTCCGTGCCGGATGTGCGGCTGAACCTGATGGCGCGGCTGCTGCTGTTCCTCACCACGCTGGACGGCTTGCAGCAGACCGATGCCCATCTGCCGGCCCCGGGCCTCCAGAGTCAGCTGGTGGCCTACGTCAACGAGCACCTCTTTGAGGATATCTCTTTGCAGTCGGTGGCCGATCACTTTTACCGCAGTCGCTCCCAGACGGCGCGGCTTTTCCGGCAGGCCACCGGTTCTGCCCTGTGGGAGTATGTGACCCTCAAGCGCCTCATGGCCGCCCGCGCCATGATCCAGCGCGGCGAAGCGGCAGGCTCGGCCTGCCTTGCCTGCGGCTTTTCCGACTATTCGTCCTTTTTCCGCGCCTACCGCTCCCATTTCGGCCATGTGCCGAAAGAGGACGCGGTGCAGAACTGAAAAAATCAAGAAAGGACACGCCCTGTAAAGGACGTGTCCTTTGCAGTTATTATGGTGTTACATCGAAAAGTTGGTAGAGTAGCTTGGCCTCTGCATCGGTGTAGCGATGGTAACTAATCAGGTAATCCAGTTTGGATTCGCCTGAAAGATCGTAGTTAACGCCACCCAAAATATCCTTAAGGGTGAGAACATAGCGGAGTGCATCTTCCCGACTCATTTCTCTAAAATCTTCGATGTATAAGAAGTAGGTTGTATTCTCGAATTCAAAAGTTAATCGAAGTATAGGGCGGCGTAGAGCGCGGCCGCGCCAGAGATATACGGAAATGGTAGTACTCTCTGCTTCCCGGATGTCATGACTGTCACTGATACGATTGAAAGAATTGTAAGTGACCAGTTGATGATCGTCGGTCAGGACACGGCGGGAGTAAAAGCCAAAGGGGAGGAGCAAAAGAGATACCAAGAGAAGAACTGTGAGAACAATCAGCGTTCTTTTCAAACGCTGTCGACTTTGCGGATGCAGGTTTTCCCGGAAATCCCGGGAAAACAAGGGATAGGTTTTGATAGTATGGGCAAAGGCAGGAGCTTGATATGTTTTATTCCCTAATATAGGCTGCCGCTTTTTTGCGCCAAAAGAGTACACAAGAATTGCCATTGCCATGAAAAAGAGGGTGAGTGGTAGAGAACAAAGCATTCCGATTTCTGCATCACCTGCCACAACGGAGGGGTCAGAAAAAGCAATTTTTCGTGCGATTTTAACGCCGAAGTAGGTAGAACCGAAAGTCGCGATATATGCGAGCACCACAATAACCGCGCCATAGATCACCTTATCCACCGCCGACAGAGGCGGTTTCTGCGCTTTCCCTTTGAAATTTTTCGCCATAACCGTCCTCCTTCCGGGGATATTGGTTCATCGGTCGTCGTTGCTGAAAAACCGGACGCTGTCTGCGGCGCATTGGGGCAGATAAGTAAAGAAGTCGGGGAAGGTCCGGATATTGTCCTCCGCACTTACCCAGCGCAGGAACTCCTTCTGATCGTCGGCGGTGGCACTCCGGCACACGGGGGAGAAGTCCTGCGGTACTTTCATATAGAAATAATAGCCGATCTCGTAGATGAGCTTCCCCATCTTGGAAGGGGTGTCGGCGTAGAAGTAGTTCTCCTCCACAAAGGCAAGGCGCTCCACCTCCATGGTCACGCCTGTCTCTTCCCACACCTCGCGCACTACGGCCTGCTGCGCCGTTTCACCGAACTGGATCCGGCCGCCCACGGAGTAGACATAGTCCACGTCCTCGTTGCCCACCATCAGGAGCTTTCCGTCCTTTTCGATGATGGCGCCTACCCGGATATTCACAAACCCTTCGCCGCAGGGGACACACATATCAGGATGCATAGCGATACCTCACTACAGAAAGATCATATATCAATGGCGCCTTTTTTGAAGAGACTGTACACGAGCCACTTGGGGAACTTTTGCGGATTGCAGCCCACAACATAGGTCAGCGCGGAGAGCGCAAGAAGGACAAGCAGGAATGTGCCGAAGAGAGCAATCAGGGAAGGAATTCCTTCGCGATTGACTGCGGTGGAATCTTCGAATGTCCAGTAAGCTTCACGGGGAGAAGAAAGGGCAAGGACACGGTAGTAGGAAGGGCCTTTGTCCGGGTTGATCCATTTTGCGCAGACGGAAAAAACGGTGGTGCCGTTGCAGTTTTTCTGCAGGCTGTCAAAGTGGGACAGATACGTCTCGTATTCGTCGATGACAAAGGTTTCCGGCATTTGCGGCGAAGTCAGAATCAGTTGCTCCTGTGCAACTTCCCATGCCGAAAAGGTCAGCTCATAGCTGTCGCCATCTTCTGCGGTGATTGGCCTTGCCGAATAAACGGTGCACAAAATACCTGCGCCTGCAAAAAAAACAACCAGCATAATAAAGATGAACAGAAATTCTCCCGGATTGTGGACATGCGCGCGAAAGCCCGTGCCTGCTCGCAGAATGTTTCCCATGTCCGGCAGGGCGTTTCCGCTGTGAACGCTGCGATAGCCGCGGCGAACGGCTTTGATAAATGCAGGGCCGTTTTGATGGAGGATATTGAAGGAAATTTTCTTCTTCCCCACATAGAGGAACGACTCCATCGGGTTAGTGTTATTGCACCGCCATGCGGTCAATTCGCCGTAAGTAAAATTGCGGCGGAAACCCAACAGGTTTTTTCGGGTGAAACCGGTGTGATCAAAGGTGATGTGGCAGTTTCGCCACGCAAGCATCAGGGAGATGCCCAGCAGGACGAGGACACCAAAACCGAGGGTGAGGGCGATGCTGTTCTCCTGTACGGCGGAAAGCCACGCGATAACGAGAAACACTGCACTGACAACGGCGCCAATCCAAAAATAGAGGACGGGCAGGCGAACTTCGTTTTTGCAGTTGGCTTTTCGGGCGCGGAAAAGTTCCGCCAGACCGCAAAGGAACACCAAAGCGTATATGGCGCAAAAGAAAAGAACGATGGTTTTGCTGTTCATATACCGCCCTCACTTTTCTTTGGCTACGGACAGCGTGGCGCGGAATTCCTTGGGGGAAACGCCGGTGTAGCGCTTGAAGAGTTTGGAGAAATAGTTCACGTCGGGGATGCCGCAGTACTGCGCCACCGTCTGCACCTGCAGCGTGCCGCTGCGCAGCATACCGGCCGCCTGCTCCACGCGGCGGGAGTTGACGTAGTCGGTCAGCGTCTGTCCCATCTCCTTTTTGAACAGGGTGGACAGATATCCCGGGGAGATGCTCTGCATTTCCGCCAGCGCCGACAGACTCAAATCGGCGGTGAGATCGGCATCGATGCAGGCCAGCGCCTTGCGTACCGGCGCGCTGTAATGGGCCAGCGCATGCTTTTTCACCAGACGGCAATAAGCACTCATCATCTCGTCCATCAGCTTGCCGGCGGCGGTGGTGGAGCCGACCAGCTCAATGCGCTTGGCAAAATCGGACGAGACGCTGTCAATATACAGCGGATGTACGCCGCCGTTTTCCGCTGCCTTGCGCAGCAGCGTATTCATAATGATGCAGTAGTTTTT
>JAZKYM010000112.1:0-5095 GCA_045612165.1 Vescimonas sp. | reverse complement strand
TTTTTCTCTTACTCTCCGCGGTTTACATAAACTTTTTATGGTAAAGTTTCACTCGCAGCATCCACACCCCGAAAACATTCATTCTTCATTTTTTGAAACAAACCTTGCACATTCCCATGCAAAAATCCGCCGCAAACCGTGTATAGGTAGGAGGTGTTTTTTTATGACCAATCTGACCAACGGTAATCCCCCCGGCGTGGTGATCCCTCTGGAATGGACCGACATGTTCACCTCGCTCCCCCGACATGAAGCCGGCGAAGTGCTGCTGGCCATCCTGACCTACGCCGCCACCGGCGCGCTGCCGGAGTTCAGCAACCACGCGCTGGACATCGTCTGGCCCCTCTTCCAGTCCCGTCTGGACAGCGACCGCGAGCGCTACCGCAAAAAGGTGGAGCGCAGTCAGGCCGCCGCAGCCCGGCGCGAGCAGGAGCGCCGCCAGCAGGCGTACCGTCCTCAGGAGCAGCGCCAGCCGGAGCGCACCGAAAAATCCGACCGCCGTCCCCCCTCTCCTTCCGGCTATACCCTCTGCCGCACCCCCTCCGTCGAAGCGCAGGCCGCCGCGCTGGACAAGTGGCTCTGACGGCTCTCTCACGCGTCACGCGCGCGTAAAAAGAAAACATAAACAAAAAAACCAATCATATGTTAAATAAAAATTTAAGTTTTTATATATCATATTTCGTTTATTTTGAAGAAAGAAAAAAAGAAGAAATCTTATCTCAAACCAATGGCCTTTAGCTCAGGCCTTTTGTTCAGATATTCTCTTTTTCTTTTGTTTTCTTTTCTTTTTATCCCAAAGAAACCAAAGACGCCACGGCGCTGTCTGCACCGCCTTTCCGTCACATTCCCCAAAAAATCCACCCAAATTTCTACTCTCGCGAAACTCCCCCCTTCGTTGACACTTCCCTTCCTTTGTGGTAAGTTTTTATAAGAAAGATAATAAAACCCAATGGAAGATTGTGCATTTTGTCACAAAGGAGGGATGCCCATGATCTCATTTGCCCCCGTTCTGCCGCCCGGGACCCGATTATTCGCGGTGGTGGGTCACTTTGGCAGCGGCAAAACGGAGTTTGCCGTGAACCTTGCTCTGGCGCTGCGTGAAAAGTGTGAGCAGGTGGCTCTGGCAGACCTGGACGTGGTGGACCCCTATTTCCGCAGCCGTGAGTGCCAGCCGCTGCTGGAAGCGCGCGGCATCCGCCTGATCTCCAGTGCCAACACCTGCCGCGACGCAGATCTGCCCAGTATGCCGGCAGAGGTGAACGTGCTGCTGGATAACCCCACCCTCACCGGCGTGCTGGATATCGGCGGTGATCCCTCCGGTGCCCGTGTGCTGGCCCGATACCGCCGCGGTCTGGCGCAAAGCGGCGCGGCGCTGCTGTGCGTCATCAACCAAAACCGCCCCCTCTCCGACACGACGGACAAGTGCATCCACTACATCCGCGCCATCGAGAGTGCCTGCGGCATGTCCGTCACGGCGCTGGTGAACAACACCCACTGCTGCCATCTCACGCAGGTGGATGACATTCTCTCCGGCGCCGCCATGGCCCGGGAGGTCAGCGAGGCAACCGGCATCCCCATCCTGTGCCACTGCGCACCGCGCCATCTGGCGGAAAAGGCGGCAGCGCAGCTGGAAAACGTCTTTCCCATGGATCTGTACATGAAAAAGCCGTGGGAGCTTTGAACAACGCTTCCTTTTTGGCTTCCCCCTTGGGGGGAAGCTGTCGGCGCAAGCCGACTGATGAGGGGAGCGGGATACGCAGAGGTACACAAGGGTAGAACGCCCCTCAACCAAAACCTTCCCCCTTGGGGGAAGGGGGACCGCGTCAGCGGTGGAGGGGTTCTGTGGACAGAAAGCATAATCCGACATTGACCCAGCGAGCCCGAGAACTGCGAAAGAACATGACGCGCGAGGAGAAGCAACTGTGGTATCAGTTTCTTCGCACTCATCCCCTTCGCTTTTTGCGCCAAAAGGTCATCGACAACTACATCGTGGATTTCTACTGCCACGAAGCACGGTTGGTGATCGAACTGGACGGCTCGCAGCACTACGAAAAAGAAGGTCTTCTGCGTGATCAAATCCGGACAGAGCGCATTGAGCAGCGCGGTTTGACGGTGCTTCGCATTCCCAACAATGCCGTTTGGCACAATTTCGAAGGCGTCTGTGCGTATATCGACGCCTTTGTAAAAGAAACAATGTAAATCCCCCCGTCTGCTTCGCAGACACCCCCCTTTAGGCAAGGGGGGTAAAGAGGTAATTTAATAGAAAAGGAGACTTGTCTATGGCCATTCATCTCACCTTCCAATCGGACCTGTGCAAAGGCTGTGCTCTTTGCATCACCGTCTGTCCCAAGCACATTCTGGCACTGGATGAGCGCACCAACGTCAAGGGCTACCGCCCTGCCGTGTGCACCGATGAGGCGGCCTGCGTGGGCTGCGCCAGCTGCGCCAGAATCTGTCCGGACTCCATCATCACCATCGAAAAAGACTGAGGAGGTGTCACGCCCATGAAACGCGAAATCTGGAAAGGCAGCGAAGCCATTGCCGAGGCCGCCATCCGCGCCGGCTGCCGCGGCTTCTTCGGCTACCCCATCACACCCCAGAACGAGATCCCCGAGTACATGTCCCTGAAAATGCCCGAGAGCGGCGGCGTGTTCGTACAGGCTGAGTCGGAGCTGGCCGCCATCAACATGGTCTACGGCGCTGCCGCCAGCGGTATGCGCGCCATGACCTCGTCCTCCTCCCCCGGCATCAGCCTCAAGCAGGAGGGCATCAGCTACATGGTGGGCGCCCAGCTCCCCGGCGTGATCGTCAACGTCATGCGCGGCGGCCCGGGCCTCGGCTCCATCCAGCCGGGCCAGAGCGACTATTTCCAGGCCACCCGCGGCGGCGGCAACGGCGACTACCACATGGTGGTGCTGGCACCGGCCAACCTGCAGGAGGCGGTGGACGTGATGTACGACGCCTTTGATATCGCCGATCAGTACCGCAACCCCGTCATGGTGCTGGCCGACGGCCTCATCGGTCAGATGATGGAGCCCATCGTCTGGCACGAATATACCCCCCGTCCCCTGCCCGACAAGACGTGGGCCGCCGACGGTCGCCGCGGTGAGCGCGATCACAACAACTTCATCACCTCCCTGCTGCTGGAAGCCGACGCCTGCGAAAAGCGCAACATCGGCCTTGCCGCCAAATTCGCCGAGATGGAGAAAAACGAGTGCCGCTGGGAGGAGATCAACACCGCCGACGCCGACATCATTCTGGTGGCCTATGGCACCCCCTCCCGTATCGCCCAGTCTGCCGCCGATCAGCTGCGCGCACAGGGTCTGAAGGTGGGCCTGCTGCGTCCCATCACCGTCTGGCCCTTCCCCTACGAGCGTATCCGTGAGCTGGCCGAAGGCTGTGCCAAGGGCTTTATGGCCGTGGAGATGAGCCAGGGCCAGATGGTGGACGATGTGCGCCTTGCCGTGGGTGAGCGTAAACCGGTCAGCTTCTACGGCCGCTGCGGCGGCGTGGTGCCCACCGTGTCGGAAGTCCGGCTTGCCGCCGAAAAATTTGCCAGGGAGGTGCTGTGATATGACCACCATCTACCGTAAATCCACAGGCCTGCAGGATACGCCGCTGCACTATTGCCCCGGCTGCAGCCACGGCACCGTCCATAAGCTGATCGCCGAGGTGCTGGAAGAGATGAACGCCGTGGATACCGCCATCGGTGTCTGCCCCGTAGGCTGCGCCGTGCTGGCCGGCAACTACTTCAACTGTGACGTCATCGAGGCCGCCCACGGCGGCGCCCCTGCCGTTGCCACGGCAGTCAGGCGCCTGCACCCCGGTCAGGTGGTCTCCACCTATCAGGGCGACGGCGACCTTGCCTCCACCGGCGCCGCCGAGATCGTCCACGCCGCCATGCGCGGTGAGAAGTTCACCACCATTTTCATCAATAACGCCATTTACGGCATGACCGGCGGCCAGATGGCCCCCACCACCCTCTTGGGCCAGCGCGCCACCACCGCCCCTCTGGGCCGCACCGTGGAGCAGGCCGGCAGTCCCATCCGCGTCTCGGAAATGCTCTCCACGCTGGACGGCCTTGTCTATGCCGAGCGCGTGTGCGTCACCGATATCCCCAACCTCAACCGCGCCAAGAAGGCCATCCGCAAGGCCTTCCAGAAGCAGATGGCCGGCGAGGGCTTCACCTTCATCGAGGTGCTGGCCGCCTGCCCCACCAACTGGGGTATGGACATCGTGGAGGCCAACCAGTGGCTCAAGGAGAATATGGCCGCCTACTATCCCCTGGGCGTGATTAAGGATAAGGAGGCTGAGTAACCATGAAAAAGCGTGAGATCATCCTCTCCGGTTTCGGCGGTCAGGGCGTCATGTCCATCGGCAAGAATCTGGCCGAGGCCGGCGTGGTGGAGGGTCTGGAAGTCTCGTGGGTGCCCTCCTACGGCCCCGAGATGCGCGGCGGCACCGCCAACTGCACCGTGATTTTGAGTGACGAGCGCATCGGCGCACCGCTGGTGGAGACCACCACCGAGATCGTGGTGATGAACCGCCCCTCCCTCATGAAGTTCGAACCCACCCTCGTCCCCGGCGGCATCGCCTTCATCAATAGCTCCATCGTGCCCGACAAGGTCACGCGCGATGATATCCACGCCGTCTACGTGCCCTGTGACGCCATCGCCAAGGAGCTGGGTAACCCCAAGGTGGCCAATATGGTGATGCTGGGCGCCTACGTGGGCGCCACGGAGGCGCTGAAGGTAGAGACCATTCAGGAGATGATCGGTGAGATGTTCACCGGCAAGAAAGCCAAGCTGGTGCCGCTGAATCTGGAAGCGCTGCAGCGCGGCATCGCCTGTGCCAAAGAGCAGATGGCATAACCCACCCAGCGAATATTGACCCTGCGAAAGGCTTTCATCATCCTATCTCCTTTCTGCACCTTGAAGCCGCCCTGTTCTCCCAGGGTGGCTTCGGCGCGTTTGTTGGCGGTTGTCTTTCCCTCGTCGGCGTGGTAAAATGGGGCAAACAAAAATTTGACGGATAGGAGAGGCGCGATGAACGACACATCTTCTGACAAAAAATATTCCGGCATCCGTTGGGCCATCGG
>JAZKYM010000111.1:0-21151 GCA_045612165.1 Vescimonas sp. | reverse complement strand
GTGTAGGTAGTTTGCCCTAAATGCCAAAACCTACCGTAAAATATGAGGGGTGATATTAAAACTGATGGTGTAGGCCAAGTCAGCATGCTTTTCTCTTGTTTTGCAGTCATAATGCGTAGCCGTTTCTATAGCCATTTTTATGGCCGTTTTGGTACCAATAGCCGTTTTTATAGCCACTATTCTTGTGGTTATTTCGGGACAAACCACTACATATTGTGGTGGGCTGGGTGTTTGGAGTGAAGATGGAGTGCTTTTAAAAAATGTAAATAGACATAAAAAATAACCGAGAACCGGAGTTTTAGGGGAGAAAACGTATAGATTTTAGCGCTTGGAGAACTGAGGAGCACGACGAGCGGCCTTCAGACCGTACTTCTTACGCTCCTTCATGCGAGGATCGCGGGTCAGGAAACCGGCCTTCTTCAGGATGGCGCGGAACTCGGGGTTGACCAGCAGCAGAGCGCGGGAGATGCCGTGACGCAGAGCGCCGGCCTGGCCGGACACACCGCCGCCCTCGACGGTGGCAACGATGTCCACCTTGCCCAGGGTCTCGGTAGCGTTCAGGGGCTGACGGACGACCATCTTCAGGGTCTCCAGACCGAAGTAATCATCGATATCGCGGCCGTTGATGGTGATCTTGCCGGTGCCGTTGGGGAACAGGTGCACGCGGGCAACGGAGGACTTTCTACGGCCGGTGCCGTACATATAGGGATTCTTGGACTGATACATTCTTCGTTTCCTCCTTACTTGACCAGCTCGGGCTTCTGGGCCTGATGCTCATGGGTGTCGCCGGCATAGACGTGCAGGCGCTTCAGGGAGTCCTTACCAACGATGTTGTGAGGCAGCATACCCTTGACGGCCACGCGCATGGCCAGCTCGGGCTTCTCCTGCATCAGGGTGCGGTACTTGGTCTCCTTCAGGCCGCCGACCCAACCGGAGTGGGTGCGATACAGCTTCTGATCCAGCTTCTTGCCGGTCAGAACAGCCTTGGCAGCGTTGATCACGATGACGTTGTCACCGCAGTCAGCGTGGGGGGTGTAGGTAACTTTGTCCTTGCCGCGCAGCAGGTTGGCGACGATGACGGCAGTCTTGCCCAGGGGCAGACCGGCGGCATCAACGACGTACCACTTGCGCTCAACGGAGCCCTTCTTTTCCATAAAAGTGGACATGTGTTTTTCCTCCAGTTTATATATTGTATTTGCTTTACATTTTCAGACGCGCTTGATACAATAAACGCAGAAAAGCGCATCGCTCAAATCGCGCAAGGTTATTTATAACACAAGGGCATATCGTTGTCAACAACGTTTTTATTTAGAATATAAACATCTGCCATTTTCTCTTAAATGCTCTTGTTTTCTCTCGTTTTCTCGAGTGGCAAATGAAAATTTCTTTTGGAGGACCAAAAATGCAGCATATTTTGTCTCTTACGCGCCGCTGTGTGGAGGATTACAACATGATTGAAGCCGGTGAACGCATCGCTGTGGGCGTATCCGGCGGTAAGGACAGCATGCTGGCGCTGGCGGCTCTGGCGCAGTTGCGCCACTTCTATCCCAAGCCCTTTGAGCTGGAGGCAATTACGCTGGAAATGGGCATGCCGGGGATGGATTTTACCCCCGTTGCGGAATATTGCGAACAAATAGGGGTTCCTTACACCCGTATTCAGGTGCCGGTCTACCAGATCGTTTTTGAAGAGCGCAAGGAGAAAAATCCCTGCTCGCTGTGCGCCAAGATGCGCCGCGGCAGCCTCAACACGGCGCTGGTGGAAAGGGGCATCCGCAAGATCGCTTTGGGCCACCACTACGATGATGCGGTGGAGACGCTGCTGATGAATCTCCTCTTTGAAGGACGCATCGGCTGCTTCCAGCCGGTGACACACCTTGACCGCATGGACGTGATGCAGATCCGGCCTTTGCTCTACTGCCATGAGGACGAGATCCGCCGCACGGTGGAAAAACTGCAGCTGCCCATTATCCACAATCCCTGCCCTGCCGACGGTTCCAGCCGCCGTCAGGAGGTGAAGGAACTGCTGGTGCAGCTGGAGGGGAAGTACCCCGATCTGAAGAAGAAGCTGTTTGGCGCGATCCAGAGATACCCACTGTATGGGTGGAATCTGGAAACGGAAGAACGGTGAGGACAAATGGGAAAGAACGGCAGAAGTAAAATCGTAGTGAAAAAGCGGATGACAGAGCGCGTGGTCTTCCATTGTCTGGCAGGTGTTTTCCTTGTGGGTTGGATAGTCGTAGTGATTACCGATGAGGCAGGAGTTGGATTTTGGATACATCCGCTGGTGTTAATAGCCATTTTCGTTCAACTGTATTTGGAATTGTGGCGTATTACGTTTACTTCTCAAGAAATCCGCGTACGGCGCTGGCCTTTTCGTGAGAAAATATATGCATACTCGATGATAAAAGAGGTGACCAAAGGATATTCAAATGCCGAAAACGATTACGTGATTTGTTGCAAGTTTGCGGATGGAAAAGATATTGCATTCAGGTCGAAGGATGTGAATGCTGCCTTGGCAGCAAAAAAGCTTCTTTCACACCGAACCATTCGGAATGTGTCTTAGCGGAAAATGGTCCAAACGGGAATATGATGCAATGGCTGCTAAAGGATATACACCGGAAGCCGGAACGTATGTAAAAGCGGCATACACAAAAAACAAGGCAGATTACTCGTTTGTTCTTATGCCTGACCGAAAGTAAGGTGTCGGGACCTTTGCCACGTGTACCCGTTTGGTTGCGCCATAGAGAGAAAGGAAGATTTATATGAACAAAACCAAATCCCCCTACGCCCTGGGTGGGCGGACCTGGGCGGCGGTATTGATCTTCGGCCTCTTCGGCCAGATCGCCTGGGTCATCGAGAACATGTATTTCAACGTGTTCCTCTACAACACCATCTCCGGCGACACGGCTATGATCGCCGCCATGGTGTCGGCCAGCGCCGTAACTGCCACGGTGACCACGCTGGTGATGGGCGCGCTGAGTGACAAGATTGGTCGGCGCAAGGCCCTCATTGTGGTGGGCTATCTTTTGTGGGGCGTCAGCGTGGCGGCTTTTGCGTTCCTGTCTGTGGAAAACGTGGGACGCTTCTTCCCGGCGGCACAGGCGGCACAGGCCACGGCCATCGCTGTGGTGGTGATGGACTGTGTGATGACCTTCTTCGGATCCACCGCCAACGACGCGGCCTTCAACGCATGGGTCACCGATGTGACGGTGCCGGAGAACCGCGGCCGCGTGGAAACGGTGCTGGCAGTATTGCCGCTGGTGGCCATGCTGGTGGTGTTCGGCGCGCTGGACGGCTTGACCCAGAGCGGCAACTGGTCCACCTTCTTTTTGGTGGTGGGCGGCTTGACGCTGGCCGGCGGCCTGTTGGGTATCTTCTTCCTGAAAGAGCCCAAGCGCGTACAGCGCAGCGAGGAGAGTTATTTTGCCAACATCATCTACGGCCTGCGTCCCTCTGTGATCCGTGCCAATCCTGCGCTGTACATCGCGCTGACGGCTTTGGCTATCTACTCCATGAGCCAGCAGGTGTATATGCCTTACCTCATTATTTACATCCAGCGTTTTCTCGGCATCACCGACTATGTGATTTTGCTGGGCGGCGTGCTGATCCTCAGCTCCGTGGTGTCGGTGCTGATGGGCAAAACGGTGGACAAGTACGGTAAGCTGCGCTGCCTGACTCCTGCGGCGGCTGTTGGTTTTATTGGTCTCGTGCTGATGTACTTCGCCCGCAGCCAGTGGTTTGTGTTCGTTGCCGGTGTGGTGATGCTGGGCGGCGGTATGGTGGTGGCGGCTTGCTGCCACGGCCTCATCCGCGACTATACTCCCGAGGGCAAAGCCGGCCTCTTCCAGGGCATCCGCATCCTGTTCCAGGTGCTCATCCCCATGGTGACCGGCCCTTACATCGGTGTGGCGGTGATCCGCAATACCGGCATGACGTATGAAGAACTGGGTACCGTCAAGCAGGTGCCTACGGCGGAGATCTTTTTGGCGGCCGCCGTGGTGCTGGTGCTGCTGATCGTACCTGTGAAACTGTTGAAAAAAAGAGCCGCTGCGGAAAGGAGCGCCAAATAATATGAGAGATCTGTATACCCCTTGGGGCGAGACGTTGGATAAGAATTGTCCCCTGCCGGAATATCCCCGTCCCCAGCTCCGGCGTGACAGCTACATCAATCTCAACGGCCTGTGGAACTATACGCTGCAGGACGGCGAGGAGTACACCAAAAATAAAACAGGCACCATTCTGGTGCCCTTCTCTCCCGAGAGCTTCCTTTCCGGCTGTGATTTTCAGCTCAAAAGCGGCGAGACGCTGTGGTATGAACGCACCTTCACGCTGCCGGAGGGCTTTCGGAAAGACCGGGTGATCCTCCACTTTGGCGCGGTGGATCAGACCTGCCGCGTGTACGTCAACGACCGGGAAGTGGGCGGCCACGAGGGTGGCTATCTGCCCTTTGCGCTGGATATTACCGCAGCGCTGGTGGACGGTGAGAACCGTCTGACGGTGGCGGTCAACGACAAGACCGATCAGAGCCCCCACGCCTACGGTAAGCAGCGCTATGACCGCGGCGGCATTTTCTACACCGCCCAGAGCGGCATCTGGCAGACGGTGTGGATGGAGAGCGTGGTGGACAACTACGTCACCTCCATCGAACTGACCCCCGATTTTGACAGCCGTAAGCTTTTGTGGAAGATTCACGCCGACAACGCTGCCGGCGCCCATGTGGTGGTGCGTATGAACGGTGAATGCATCGCCGAGGATTGGGCCGACGAGAACGGCTGCGGCGCAAGCCTCATCCGTGACGAGTTTTTCCGCCCCTGGAGTCCCGAAGATCCCTTCCTCTACGATGTGGAGATCGACCTGACCGGCGGTGATCGGGTGGAGAGCTACTTCGGTATGCGCAAGTTCTCCATCGTGGAGCATGAAGGCCACCGCGTGCTGGCGCTGAACAATCAGCCCTACTTCCAGCACGGCCTTCTCGATCAGGGTTATTGGTCTGACGGTATCTACACGCCGCCCAGTGACGAGGCCATGATCTGGGATATCCAGACCATGAAAGATCTGGGCTTTAACATGCTGCGCAAGCACATCAAGATCGAGCCCATGCGCTGGTACTATCACTGCGACCGGATGGGCATGATCGTCTGGCAGGATATGGTCTGCGGCGGCAAGTATTTTGTGCCCATGACCCAGCAGTATCTGCCCTTTATCGGTATTCATCTGAAGGATAACCGCCATTATTCGTGGATGGGTCGCGGCGATGAGGCAGGACGGCTGCAGTTCGAATCCGATCTGGATGAGACGGTGCATCTGCTCTATAACTGCGTGTCTCTGGGCCTGTGGGTTCCCTTCAACGAGGGCTGGGGCCAGTTTGACTCTCTGCGCATTACCGAGCGGCTGCGCTCGCTGGACAATACCCGTCCCATCGACCACGCCAGCGGCTGGAACGATCAGGGCGGCGGCGATCTGAAGAGCCGTCACATCTACTTCCGCGCCGTGAAGATGAAGAAGGACCGCAAGCGCGTGCTGGCTCTCACCGAGTTCGGCGGCTACAGCCTGCCGGTGGCGGATCATTACACCACAGACAAGGAGTTCGGCTACCGCTCCTACAAGGATGTGGACAGCTGGATGGACGCGCTGGAGAAGCTGTATGAAACGGAGATTATTCCGTTGGTGAAGACGCAGGGCCTGTCGGCCACCGTGTATACGCAGGTCAGCGACGTGGAAGACGAGGTCAACGGCCTTGTTACCTACGACCGCAAGGTCATCAAGGCTGACGCGGCTCGGATGCTGCGCATTGCCGAGAAGCTGAAGTTCTGAGGAGGAGACACCATGGGCCATATCCCCGGCGGCGATACTGCCGCACTGGAACTTTTGACCTTTGACGAGGCGCTGGCCGCCTCGCTCCTGCCCTGTGAGGATTACGATGTGGAACGTTGGCTCTATGTGCCCAATACATACGGTGAGTACCGTTATGTGCTGGGTACGCGAGGGGAGAAGCCCCTCATCTGCATGGGCATCAACCCCTCCACCGCCGCTCCGGACGATCTGGACAATACCCTCAAGTCTGTCCAGCGCATCGCCCTTGCCAACGGCTTTGACAGCTTCCTGATGTTCAATGTCTACGCCCAACGGGCCACCGATCCGGACAGCATGGAAAAGGAGTGCAATCCGGAGCTTCATGCCCAGAATCTGGCAGCGTTTCGCTATCTCCTGAGCCTCCATCCCCAGCCCTGCGTGTGGGCGGCATGGGGCGCCATCATCGAAAAGCGTAGCTACCTGCGAGATTGTCTTCTTGACCAGATCGCCGCCGGCCGCGAGGTGGGTGCCCGATGGTTTACAGCAGGCCCCATCTCCAAGAAGGGCCATCCCCACCATCCGCTGTATCTGCGCAAAGACGCGGCGCTGGATCCCTTCGATCCGGAGAAATACTGCCGCGAGATTCTGGGTGCGGAGTGATTATGTAAGTACCCACTGCAAAAGTACCAGCAGACCGAAACCCGGCAGGCCGAGAATGGCGATAACCAGCGTGTTGAACAGGTTCAACCCTAAAGAAATGCCGGTAAGGGCGGCGCTCTGGCGCAATATCCACAACGCGCCGAATCCCAGCGCGGCATTGCCGATGAGCCGCAGTGCCATTTTCAGCGGTGTGGCCAGCAAACGCAGACAGGCCATCACCAAAAAGGCGATGACCAGTCCCAGAGCGAGCTTTTCTACAGTTGACATACCACGCCTCCCTTCATGGCGGCAGCCGCCACGCAGGGCGCCTGTGCTGCGGCGTTGCACTCTTTGATGCAGCGCAGCAAATAGTCGCAGCGAGCTTTTCGGGCGTTGATCTCATAGACGCAGGCGTCGATCAGCTCCGGCTCGCTGACATAGTTGAATCGGTCGTAGGCCTCTCGCAGGGCCCGGGTGGCAGCGTATAATTCCTGCTGCAGCTGGGTTTGTGCGCTCGGGTGTGTATCGGTGCGCCGTTTTCCCATGTTGTACTCCCTTCCGGCAAATGCCTGTACCAATAGTCTACGGTTAGTTTGGACAAATATGCCCGTCTTTAACCACCGGCGGCAAAAATTTCCCTTCGAGAGGAGCGGTTTGAATGGATCATGAACTGTATATGCGTCAGGCATTGGAACTGGCGCGAGAGGCGGCACAGGCCGGCGAGGTGCCGGTAGGCTGCGTCATCGTCCACGAAGGGCGCATCATCGGCAGGGGGCGCAACCGCCGTGAAGAAAAACAGGCGGTCTATTCCCACGCGGAGATGGAGGCCATGGCGCAGGCCAACGAGGCCCTTGGCTCGTGGCGGCTGGAGGATTGCACTTTGTATGTGACGCTGGAGCCCTGCCCCATGTGCGCCGGTGCCATCATCAACGCCCGTATCCCCCGTGTATACTATGGCGCGCGGGATCGGGAGATGGGAGCCTGCGGCGGCGTGCTGAACCTGTTTATGGAGCGCTTTCCCCACCGCCCTGCGCTGGTGGGCGGCATTCTGGCTGAGGAGTGCCGCAAAGTGCTGAGCGACTTTTTCAAAAGTTTAAGAAAATAGTTGACGATTTAATACTTTTGTAACAAAATCTTGCGAACTTTTTTAACAACCCTTTGTTAACTTAATACTTGCAAGAGACAAAACTTTTTTCATCAATCTTCCTACCATGTAAAGCGGAGTGCCAAACGGCTCTCCGCTTTATGGTTTTTATAGGGTATGTTTTGCCGCCGCCGGTCATAGAATAGGCCATCCATACGAATGAGGAGGGCAAAGGATGAAGGAGTGCGTGGTGGCGGCGCTGATCTTGCTGGCGATGCTGTTTGGCCTGCCGTGGCTGCACCAGCAGCAGGAGCAACCGGAAGAAACCCTGACCCCACAGCAGACCGTGCGGCTGGACGAGCAGGTGACGCTGACGGTGTGGGACGGTGAAACGGTGCAGGAGATGACAGTGGCGGAGTATCTGCCCGGTGTGGTACGGGGTGAGATGCCGGCCGCTTTTGAAGAAGAAGCGCTCAAGGCGCAGGCAGTGGCGGAGCGAACGTATATTTACTATAAGGTGACCACCGGCAGCAAACCGGGCCATCCCGATGCGGCGGTTTGCATGTCGCCGGCGTGCTGCAGCGCCTACACCGATGCCCAGTCTGCCGCCATCCGGTGGGGTGACAAGGCAGAGGAGTACGAGGCGAAAATGCAACGGGCGGTGGCGGAAACCGACGGACAGGTGATGCTGTATGACGGTGAGCCGATTCTGGCGGCCTTTCACTCCTCCTCCGACGGCGTAACGGCATCTTCCGGTGATGTGTGGGTGAAGGATCTGCCGTATCTTGCCAGTGTGGAAAGTCCCGAAAACGCAGATACTGTGCCCAACTATTACAGCGTCAACACCTTCACGGCTGAGGATTTCCAAGAGAGGTTTTCTGCTGTTTACGATGCGGCGCAATTTGGGGACAATACACAGGAGTGGATCACCGATATCGTCCATAACGGCTCGGGACGGGTGGAGAGCCTTTCAATCGGCGGCGTCACCGTGGAGGGAACACAGGTTCGCAGTATCTTCGGCCTGCGCTCGGCCTCCTTTCGGGTAGAATATACGGCGCAGGAGGTGACGTTTCACGTTACCGGCTATGGGCACGGCGTGGGCATGAGCCAGTACGGCGCCAACGAGCTGGCGCGGCAGGGGAAAACGTGGCAGGAGATCCTACACTGGTATTACACGGACGTGCGTATTGATTCCTATACGCCGCAGGGCTATACAAAGTGAGAAATTTGTGATATCCTGTATATGGAAAAATTTACAGTTCGTTCAGGAAAGTGTGGCAAAAGCCGCTATAATAGGACAATAAGAAGAAATGGCGTAATGCTGCAAAAGAGAAACGGGAGGTCGTGACAATGGCACGTAACATTCTGGTCGTGGAAGACGATCGTAATATTTCCGAACTGATTCGCATGTATCTGGAAAAAGAGGGCTTTGAGGTCCGTTTGGCATATGATGGCGGCAAGGCCGTGGAGGAATTTGAGCGCGAGGCACCCGATATGGTGCTGCTGGATATCATGCTGCCGGTACTGGACGGCTGGCAGGTTTGCGCCCGTATTCGCCAAAGAGCCAAGACGCCCATCATCATGCTCACCGCCAAGAGTGACGTAACCGACCGTATCACCGGCCTGGAAATGGGTGCCGACGACTATCTGGTCAAGCCCTTTGAGATGAAAGAGCTGATGGCTCGTATCAACGCCGTGCTGCGCCGCAGCGAGATCCCCGATGACACCAGAAAGCGCCTGAGCTTTGACAAGCTGGTGATCAATCTGGACAGCTACGAGCTGACGGTGGACGGCAAGGCGGTGGACACGCCGCCCAAAGAGCTGGAACTGCTGTATCATCTGGCCTCCACGCCCAACCGCGTGTATACCCGTAATCAGCTGTTGGACGAGGTGTGGGGATTTGACTACTTTGGCGATTCCCGTACGGTGGATGTGCACATCAAGCGCCTGCGCGAGAAGGTGGAGGGCGTCAGCCAGCAGTGGGAACTCAAGACCGTCTGGGGCGTAGGCTATAAGTTTGAAGTGAAGTAATGGGCGTTAGAAAGAATGCGATCAGATCAAGAAGTTTATACTGGCAGCAGTTTATGCTGACGGCAAGTCTGGTGCTGCTGACTTTGGTGCTGCTGGGTGTGTCCTTCTTTGCTCTGAGTTACAACTATACCATGTCGGAGCGGCGTGAAGAAATGCAGACCCGTGCCACGTTGGTGGCCCGTATGTCTGTGGATTTTTTGCGCTCGGACGTCAGCGGTGATGTGCAAAAAGACCTGCAGGATCTGGCCGGTGTGGCTTCGTTGATGTCGGATGTGAACTTCCTGATCTGCAACGATCAGGGCAACGTACTGCTGACCTCCGATGAGCGGCTGGTAGGCCGCGTGGTGACCCTTTCGCCGGATATTATGAGCCGCATCGTGGAGAAAAACGTCTATGAAGGCGCTCATACGGTGGGCGTATATGAGCACAAGCAGGTAGTGGTGGGCGTTCCGGTTACCGACAGTGGACTGCTGCTGGGCTTTGTGCTGGCAGTAACGGAAACCACGGAGCTGATGGAGATGTGGCGCTCGTTCGTGGGACTGTTTCTGGTGACATCGGCCATCATTATGATGGTGTCCTTCGTGGCCACGTATTTTGTCTCCATGCGCTATGCCCAGCCGATTGAAGAGATGGTGCGCGCTACCCGTGCCTATGCCGGCGGTGACTTTGATGTGCGTATCAAGTCCGACGGCTTAGGTGAGGAGATGGGAGAACTGGCGGTGTCGTTCAACTCTATGGCAGACTCGCTGGCTGAAACGGAGCGGCAGCGCCGCGACTTCATCGCCAACGTGTCCCACGAGCTGAAAACCCCCATGACCACCATCGCCGGTTATACCGACGGCATCCTTGACGGCACCATTCCGCCCCAGAAATCCCGACAGTATCTGCAGATCATTTCCGATGAGAGCCGGCGGCTGAGCCGTCTGGTGCGGCGTATGCTGGATATTTCCCAGATCCAGTCCTTGGAGATGAAAATGGCGGAGTTCGATTTGTGCGAAAGCATGCGTCTGGCTCTTTTGAGCATGGAGCAGCGCATCCTGCAACGGGCGCTGGATGTGGAAGCGGACATTCCCGAAGACAGCGTGCTGGTGCTGGGTGACAATGACCTCATCACGCAGGTGATCTACAATCTGCTGGAAAACGCCACCAAGTTTGCAGCGCCCGAATCCACGCTGTATCTGGGACTGTCTATGCAGGGCGAGAAGGCGGTGGTGACGGTGCGCAACACCGGACTGACCATCGCGCCGGAGGAGATTCCGCGCCTTTTTGAGCGTTTTCACAAGTCTGATAAATCCCGCAGCGTGGATAAAGACGGCTACGGTTTGGGTTTGTATATTGTCAAAACCATTGTCGATCAGCATAAGGAGACGATTTCCGTTACCAGTGAAAACGGGGTGACGGCTTTCAGCTTCACCGTGCAGACGGTGCACTGAGCAACGAAAACAACGAGAGGAAAACCCTATGTTCGAGGAAAAGAGAGAGAATAACGAGCTGCTGGACGGGCAGATGGATCAGCCGCAGGAGGTTGTCTCCTGGTACATTCCCAAGAGTCGGGAAGGACAGGAGATCGTCAGCTATTACGTGCACAACAAGCCCCTGCCCGGCAAAATGAAGTTGGCCGAGCAGCAGAAAAAGAAGAATCGCCGCGGCCTGTGGATCTTTATGGGCTGCATGAGCGTGCTGGTCGTGGTGGTGGCTGTGGCGGTGATCGCCACATTCTCCGGCAAAAACGAGCCGGCAGACAATAAGCCGCTGCCTGACGATGGCGACGCCAGCAGCATTATCCATCTGGGAGGACAGGTAGAGACCAGTATTCCCACCGCAAGAGCGCCCAAGGGACTGCGTCTGACGATTGAAGAAACCCGTGAAGAACTGCTGACCATTCAGGAGGTATATGCCAAGGTCAATCCCTCGGTGATTACTGTGGTGGCGGAGGGCAGCATGGGTTCCAGCGTGGGCACCGGTGTCATTATGACCTCTGACGGCTTTTTTGTGACCAACGCCCATGTGATAGACGATGCCAGAAGCTGCTGGATCATTCTGTCCACCGGCGTGACGTATGACGCCAAGCTTATCGGCTATGATGGCGAGCAGGATCTGGCGGTACTCAAGGCTGTGAGTGCCCAGAACTTGCCGGCGGCTACCTTCGGCAACTCTGATAATATGGTGGTGGGCGACACGGTCTACGCCATCGGCAATCCGCTGGGCGTGGAACTGCGCGGTACGCTGACTGACGGCATCATTTCCGCCGTTAACCGCGATGTGGAGATGGATGGCAGAACGCTGACGCTGCTGCAGACCAATGCCGCCCTTAACAGCGGTAACTCCGGCGGTCCTCTCATCAATGAGTACGGTCAGGTAATTGGCATCAACGTGATGAAGATGACCAACACCGATCTGGAGAGAGAAGCCACAGTGGAGGGCCTGGGCTTTGCACTGCCCATCTGCGATATGGCTTTTGTAATCAACGACATTCTGAACTATGGTTATTTCCGCGGCACACCTACCATCGGTATTATGGTGGTGACCATGGCCGACCGGAACGGCAACTCCTACGTGGAAATCCAATCGGTGATAGAAAATACCGGCGCGGAAAAGGCCGGCTTGCAGGCCGGTGATATCATTCTGGCCGCTGACGGCGTGGATGTGGCGCTGACCAACAATCTGCTGATGGTGCGGCGCAACCACGGCGTGGGTGAAACGGTGGTCCTGACCATTCAGCGCGGCGAGCAGGTCTTTGATGTGGAAGTGGTGCTGGGCAGCGACCGCGACTGATGAAAGAGGAAAACAGCGCACCGGTGGTGCGCTGTTTTGGATACAGAAAAGAGAGAAAGGTGCTATGAAAATCATCAAGAAAATTCTGAAGATCTTCCTTTTCGCTGTGTTGGTGCTGGCACTGCTGGCCGGCTACCTCTACTGGGAAGTGACGCGCAAGACGGGCGTAGCTGCCGTGGAGACGGATGATGCGTCCAACAGCCTCATTACGCCCTTGGGTACCACCATGCTGTCGGGTCACCGCAGCGGCGGCGGTATCGCGCCGGAAAACACCATGATGGCGCTGCAAAACTGCATCAACAGCACCGCTTATCAGCTGGACGTGTTCGAATTTGATATCCATCTGACGGCAGACGGCATTCCTGTGCTGATTCACGACGGTACGCTGGATCGCACCAGTGATGCGGCCGCAGTCTTTGGTCAGGAGAAGGTGAAGGTGGGCGACAAGACGCTGGCGCAGCTCAAGCAGCTGAACATGGGCGCCAAGTTCAAAAATGACGCCGGCCAGATGCCGTTTGCAGAGTTTGCCGGTGATGCGGTGCCTAATGAACTGCGGATCGTGACTTTGGAGGAGGCGCTGACCTATCTGGAGAGCAACGGTCAGTTCCACTACATCATTGAGGTCAAAAACAGTGGCGAGACCGGATACAAGGCCGCTGACATCCTCTACGAAACGCTGGTGGCCTTTGGCGCGCTGGATCGCACCGTGGTGGGCACGTTCCACAATGAGATCACTGCCTACATAGATACGACTTACCCCGACATGCTGCGCTCTGCCGGTTTCAACGAGGCGATCGAGTTTTATCTGTATTCCCTGTTGAAGCTGCCGGTGCCAGAAGATAAGTGGAACTTTGTGGCGCTGCAGATTCCAACGACCGACTACACGGTGAATCTGGGCACCAGTCGTCTGGTGAACTACGCCCACAAGCACAACATTGCCGTGCAGTACTGGACCATCAACGACCCGGAGGAGATGGCTTACCTGCAGTCCATTGGCGCCGATGCCATTATGACCGATGTGCCGGATAAAGGTGCGCAAGTGCTGAACCAGCCTTGAATGACTATCATAAAGGTGAGCATTCCCGAGAGGGAATGCTCACCTTTTCTGCTTTTTGTCTTGGCGCAGCATCATAATGCTGTTGAAGAGAAGAAAGATGCCAAACGGGCGGCGCAGCAGCGTTGTGTCAATGGCCGTAGCCAGCCATGCCGCCGCGGCAGTAACCAAAAGTCCGATGGGAACGGCTTGCCAAATGATGGTTTTGTCCAGCAGAGCGTTTTTTCGATGAAAGAAAAGGCTGACTCCGGCGGTGGGCAGAAAGTACAGTAGATTGATGGCACGGGCGGTGGAGGGATCGACACCCAGAAAGAGCGTCATAATAAGGAGCAGCAGTGTTCCGCCGCCGACGCCCCAGGCGGAGAGGATCCCTGTGCCCAGACCTGCGGCCAGTGGGATGAGCCACGCTGTCATAAAAGATACCTCATGCCGCCGTAGAGCAGGAAGGCCGCGAAGATCCGCCGCAGCCATACAACGCTTACCTTGGTCATCAAGCGGCCGCCTACCAGACCGCCGATGAATCCGCCCACCAGATAGGGCAGGGCGGCGGGGAGAGAAAAGTCGGCGCGGAAAAGATACACAGCGGCAGAAAGGAGGCAGAAGGGAAAGATGACGGCCACGCAGGTGGCAAAGGCCCGTTTTTCCTCCACGCCGCACCAGCGAGTTAATAGCGGCACGACTGCCATACCACCGCCTCCACCAAACAGACCGTTGACAAGACCGCCTACCGCGCCTGTGAGCCGCAGTTTCCACTTGTCTGTCACGCCGCCACCTCCGTTGTATAATATGTATGGTTCGGGACGCGCTCTCGCGTGTCATAAGAGAAAACGCCCCGAACACAAAAGGGTTTCACCGAATTTTGCTCCGCGCACGGAGCAAAACAAACTCTGCGGTTTCCCGGTGTGCGAGCCGTTACACGGCGAGTGCGCGCAGGAATCCGAAGGACTCATGAAAAGTCACGTGGACTTTTCATGAAATGCTTTTACTGATACTTCTTAAAGCTCTGGCAGTCGGTGCACTGGTCCATGGAGGGGTTGGCCTCATGGGTGCCCACGCGGATGCTGTTCAGACCGCAGTAGTTGACGTCCTTGCAGTGGTGAGCGCAGCTGGTCACGGCGCACTGGATGGCGTTGTTGGGGGTGCAGCTGCAGCCGTCGTTGGTGTACTTGGCGTTCATAGTTCATTCCTCCGAAAAAATAAAAGTAAGCAGGCAAAAGAGCCTGCTTACAGTGTGCCCGTTGAAACGGGGAATATGCATTTTATATGCCCAGTAGTGCTGCGGCGAACTGGAAGTAGATCAGCAGACTGGTGGCGTCCACGATGGTGGAGATGAAGGGGCTGGCCATGACGGCAGGGTCAAGGCCGATCTTTTCTGCCAGCAGCGGCAGGCTGCAGCCTACGCACTTGGCGAAAATCACTACGAACAAAATCGTCAGGCACACGACGGCGCAAACCATCAATGTCACCTCGTCATTGCCCAGCAGCATGCGGTCGATGAGAAGCATCTTGAGGAAGTTGGCGGCGGCCAGACACACGCCGCAGACGAAGGAAACCCGCAGCTCTTTCCAAATGACCTTCAAAACGTCGGCAAACTCCACCTCGTCCAGACTCAATGCACGGATCACTGCCACGCTGGCCTGTGTGCCGGAGTTACCGCCGGTACCGGAGAGCATGGGGATGTAGGCGTTGAGCACGAGGCACGCGGCCAGCGCGCCTTCGTAATGGCTGAGGATCATGCCGGTGAAAGTGGCCGAGAGCATCAGGATCATCAGCCAGGGGATACGGGCTTTCCACGTGTCAAATACGCCGGTGCGAAGATAGGGCTTATCCGAGGGCAGCATAGCGGCCATCAGCTCGATATCCTCGGTGGTCTCTTCTTCGATGACGTCCATGGCGTCGTCGACGGTGATGATACCCACCAGACGGTTTTCCTTGTCCACGACCGGCATGGACAGGAAGTCGTAACGGCTCAAAGCCTGAGCAACCTCTTCCTTGTCGTCCATGGTGGTGGCCCAAATGAGGTCGGTGTCCATCAGATCTTCGATGAGATCGTCCTCTTCGGCCAGCAGCAGCTCACGCACGGAAAGCACGCCCAGCAGCTTGCGCTGCGGATCGGTGACGTACAGAGTGTTGATGGTCTCCATGTCGCCGCCGATGCGGCGGATGCGCTTGAATGCGTCGGCCACCGTCATGTCTTTTTTCAAAGACAAGAACTCCATGTTCATAATGGAGCCGGCGGAATCTTCGGGATACTGGAGAATCTCGTTGAGTGCCTTGCGCATTTCGGGGGCAGCGCGGTCGAGAATGCGGATGACCACGCTGGCAGGCATTTCTTCGATAATGTCCACAGCGTCATCCAAATACAACTCGTCCAGAACTTCTTTCAGCTCGGTATTGGAGAAACCGTTGATGAGCATCTCCTGACTGTCGCTTTCCAGATCGACGAACACCTCGGCGGCCGTCTCTTTGGGCAGCAGACGAAACAGCAGCGGCATATGGTCTTCGCCGCATTCTTCCAGAAGATAGGCGATGTCGGCAGGCTCCAGCGGGAGGAAGAGATCTCGCAGCACGGCATACTGCTTACTGGAAATAAACTCCTCAATTTGTTCCGGATAGCCTTCCAGCTTTTCTTCGAAGGCGGACATGAATTCAGAAATGCTCTCGTGCATAGCGCTTCCTCCTTTCCGGGGAAAATAAAAAAACCACAACGCTCCGGCTGCCGGCGTTGTGGAGAAAACCGATATACCGCCTTTGGTGGGCGGATCGATCTCCGTAACAAGCTTTAGCATCGCGGGGCGGTGAAACTGCGTTAGATGATACCTTGCGTTCGATACCACCTGCTCAAACCATCTTGTGGTGTCTCCACCATGTCGCGGCAGCAGTCCATATCCCTGCGGTAGCCTTACCTACCGGAGCAATTTTATGTATCCTTATGGTATTCCAATTTTTTTTTCGTGTCAAGTGCGTGTGAAAAAAATATGCGGCGCAGACGCTGAGAATCGAAATGTTTTGCCGAAAGAAGTGCTTGAGAATAGAACAAATGTGTGATATAATATGACATTACAAAAATACCGGGGAGGAGGGCGCAGCATGGGCATTCATGACGGACACCGCCAGAGAAAACGCAAACAGTTTCTGCAGCACGGACTGGACGGATTTGCCGACCACGAGGTGCTGGAGTTGCTGCTTTTTTACGCCATTCCCCGACAGGATACCAACGAAACGGCCCATCGCCTGCTGAAAAAGTTCGGCTCGCTGCAGGGGGTGTTCAATGCCCCGGTGGAAGAGCTGCGCAAGGTGCAGGGTATGGGAGAGAGTGCCGCTGCGTTTCTGACACTGCTGCCGGCTGCCTTGCGCCGTGTGGGTATGTCGGAGACGGAAGAGGTAATCCTGATCTCTGTGGAAGCGGCCGGTGCGTATTTTGAGCGGCTGCTGCGCGGTGAGCGTCGGGAGGTTCTCTATCAGGTGTGTCTGGACAGCAAGGGAAAGGTGATCGGCAGTAACCGCCTCTCTTCCGGAAGCACGTCTGCTGCACCTGTCAGCGTTCGTGAAGTGGTGGAGGTGGCGCTGCGCTGCGACGCCAGCCGCGTGCTGCTGGGGCACAACCATCCCAGCGGCGTGGCACTGCCATCGGAGGAGGACCGGCAGATTACGCTGCAGATCCGGCAGGCCCTTGCCACTATGGATATTGTACTGGTGGACCATATTGTGGTGGCTGACGGCGATTTCGTCTCTATGGCCGCCAGTGGAATGCTATTATGATTTCGTCAAAAATCTTCGATTTTTAACGAGGTTTACAGCGCACGGTATGCACTCGCATACTGCGTATGCCTGCACGTTTGCAAGCCGAGAAGTATTTTTGCCACGTACACGCCGCGGCAAAAAATGATGGGAGCTTCTTTTGCCTGACGGCAAAATGCTTGACGCCGCTCCGGACGGCGGAAGGCTGATCGCCGTCGTGTTTTTCAGCTGATTGCATCAGGAGGTACGCTATGCCTGATTTTAAAGTTATATCCCCCTACGAACCTTCCGGCGATCAGCCGGAGGCGATCGCTGCGCTGGCAGAGGGCCTCAACAATGGCCTGCGCGAGCAGGTGCTTATGGGCGTCACCGGCAGCGGTAAGACCTATACCATGGCCAAGGTCATCGAGCAGGTGCAGCGCCCCACGCTGGTGCTGGCCCACAACAAGACGCTGGCCGCCCAGCTGTGCGAGGAATTTCGCGAGTTTTTCCCCAATAACGCTGTGGAATACTTTGTGTCTTACTACGATTATTATCAACCCGAGGCCTATATTGCCCATACCGATACCTATATCGAAAAAGACGCGTCTACCAATGAAGAGATTGACCGGCTGCGTCTATCGGCTACCTGCGCCCTGTTGGAGCGACGGGATGTGATCGTGGTGGCGTCGGTCAGCTGCATTTACGGTCTGGGTGAACCGGACGACTTTGCCAAAATGATGATCTCCCTGCGTCCTGGGCAGATCATCGACCGGGATGAGTTGCTGCGCCGTCTGGTGGAGATCCGCTATGAGCGCAACGACGTGGCCTTTGGCCGCAATATGTTCCGTGTGCGCGGCGACACGGTGGAGCTGTATCCTGCCTACTACAAAGACAAGGCCATCCGTGTGGAATTCTTCGGTGACGAGATCGACCGTATCACAGAGTTTCATCCGGTGACGGGAACGGCCAACCGGCAGTTGCAGCATATTGCCATCTACCCGGCCAGCCATTATGTGACCCCCCGTGACAAGATGGAGCAGGCCCTTGCCCAGATCCGCACGGAGCTGGAAGAACAGGTGACGTTTTTCGAGGAAAATGAAAAACTTATCGAGGCCCAGCGCATCCGCCAGCGCACGGAGTACGACATGGAGATGCTGACGGAGCTGGGATATTGCAGCGGTATCGAAAACTATTCCCGTATCATTTCTCAGCGTCCCGTGGGCTCGGCACCTATGACACTGCTGGATTTTTTCCCTGAGGATTTTGTCCTCTTTGTGGATGAGAGCCATGTGACGCTGCCGCAGGTGCGCGCCATGTATAACGGCGACCACGCCCGTAAGACCAGCCTTGTGGACTACGGCTTCCGTCTGCCCTGTGCCTTCGATAACCGGCCTTTGAAGTTTGAAGAGTTTGAAGAGCGGTTTTCTCAGGCCGTCTACGTCTCCGCCACGCCGGGCGAGTATGAAAGGTCCCGCGCCGATCAGACGGTGGAGCAGGTGATCCGCCCCACCGGCCTTCTGGACCCCAAGGTGGAGGTGCGGCCTGTGTTGGGTCAGATCGACGATCTGGTGGAGGAGATCCGGCTGCGCGCCGAGAAGAACGAGCGTGTGCTGGTGACCACCCTTACCAAGCGCATGGCCGAGGACTTGACCACCCATTTCCGCGGCGTCGGCATCCGCGTGCGGTATATGCACAGTGATGTGGCAGCGCTGGAACGGATGGAGATCATCCGCGATCTGCGTCTGGGCGGGTGTGACGTGCTGGTGGGTATCAACCTGCTGCGTGAAGGTCTGGATTTGCCCGAGGTGAGCCTTGTGGCCATTCTGGATGCCGATAAAGAGGGCTTCCTCCGCAGCGAAACCAGTCTGATTCAGACCATCGGCCGCGCCGCGCGAAACGCCGAGGGTCTTGTGATCCTCTACGCCGACACGATTACGCCCTCCATGCGCCGTGCGATGGATGAGACGGAGCGCCGCCGCAAAAAGCAGGATGACTTCAACCGCGCCCACGGTATCGTGCCCCAAACCATCCGCAAGAGTGTGCGCGAGATGGTGGAGATCAGCCATACCGCGGAAGAAGCGTCGAAAAAGAGCAAGAAGAAAATGTCCGATGCCGAGCGACAGGAGACCATCCGTCGATTGGAGAAGGAGATGCAGGCGGCATCCAAGATGTTGGAATTCGAATATGCGGCATTGTTGAGAGATCAGATCATCGAACTGAGAAAACAGGGGTAAAACCCTGCTTTATGCCGACAAAAGAAGTGACCGCGTATTCGAATCGCCGGAAGTCCGGCGTACAAGCGTTTTGCCGCAGGCAAAACCTTGAAACGGACGGAATTCATTTCCGACCGTTTGAGTCAAATGCGGGGATCCCGCACGGCCATTGGCCGGGTGGGGAGATATGCGGCACTGCTGAGAGATCAGATCATCGAGCTGCGCAAGCAGGGGTAATTCATGAAAACTTATATCTACTACCTCTATGTCATCCTGGCCGCTGCATGCTGGGGTGTCATCGGCCTTTTCAATCGCATATTGGGCGAGTTGGGTGTTGGGGTGCTGCAGCGTGTTACCGTGCGCAACTTCGGTGCGCTGCTGGTGCTGACAGTGGTTTTCGCCTTGACAAAGCGCAGTGTGTTCCGCGTGAAGCTGCGCCATCTGCCGCTGTTTCTCGGCAGTGGTATCGTCAGCGTGCTGGGCTTGAGCATCGTCTACCTCCAGTGCCAGACGGAGTGTTCGCTGGCGGTGGCCGGTATTTTGCTCTATCTGGCCCCGTCATTCGTGGTGGTGATGAGCGCCGTGCTGTGGAAAGCACCTGTCACCCGTCGCAAAGTGACGGCGCTGGTGCTGGCTCTGGTGGGCTGCGGCCTTGTCAGCGGTCTTGTGGGCGGTGAGCTGACAGCTTCGCCACGTGGTTTGCTGCTGGGCATTGCATCCGGTTTCTGCTACGCCACCTATACCGTGTTTGCCCACTATACGCTGCGCCATTACGACAGTCTTACCATGACCTACTGGACATTTGTGTTTGCCGGTCTGGGCTCGCTGCTGTTCTGGGATACGGCCGCGATGACCGCTGTTTTTGCCGATGGCCGCGGCATCGCCGGCGCAGTGGGACTTGCCATCGTGGCCACGGCGCTGCCCTATTTCCTCTACACCAAGGGACTTGAGGGCGTGGAGAGCGGCAAAGCCTCCATCATCGCCAATGTGGAGCCGGTGGTGGGTGCGCTGGTGGGCGTGTTCGTCTTTGGTGAGACGCTGAGTCTGTGGGTGATTTTGGGCATCGTGTGCGTGTTGGGCGGCGTGGTGCTGCTGGCAAAGGAGTGAGTTGTATGGCAAAGGAAAAGGATAATAAAACCAACGCGATACGCCTGCTGGAGAGCGGCGGCGTTTCTTATACGGTCCACACCTATCCCACGGACGGCGCCATTGACGGCGTCAGCGTGGCGCGGATGCTGGGACAGGACCCCGAGTGCGTCTTTAAGACGCTGGTGACCCGTGGTGTATCCGGCGGCTACTATGTGTTTGATATTCCCGTGGCGGAGAATCTTGACTTAAAAAAAGCGGCAAAAGCGGTGGGGGAGAAATCCATCGCCATGCTGCCCCAGAAGGAACTTCTGCCTCTTACCGGCTATGTTCACGGCGGCTGCAGCCCCGTGGGTATGAAAAAGCAGTTCCCCACCGTGTTCCATGAGACAGTGGAGATCATTGAGACCATCATGGTCAGCGCCGGTAAGATCGGCGTGCAGGTGGAGTGTGAACCGTCGGCGCTGCTGGCGCTGCTGGATGCCGCCACGGCGGATGTGACCGTGGAGTAAAGGAGAAAAAGATGACGGATTTTAGCCGCGAAGTGCTGGAAAAGTGGCAGGTTCGCAAGAGTAAAAAGGAGAAAGAGGACTTCCGCGCCCGTCTGGTACAGGAACTGGAACAGTCTGGTTACAAGGTGCAGGTGGAGGTGCACAAAACGCTGTGGAAAAGTCACAACGTGGTGGCCGGTGACCCCGACAAGGCAAAGCTGCTGCTGACGGCTCATTACGACACCTGCGCCGTGCTGCCGTT
>JAZKYM010000110.1:0-16498 GCA_045612165.1 Vescimonas sp. | reverse complement strand
ACTTTATGGGCGGGCGCTTTTCCTTTCTCTGCCAACTTTTAACCCCACGCCATTGACTTTCATTCCCCCAACCTGTATCATAAATTTGTCTGTTCCGGCCTTTTGCGGCCGTTTCATAAATGATCCCAACATAACTTTGATGATTGAATAGGAGAGATTTACCATGAGCAAGAGAATCTTTATCTGCGAACTGCTGCAGGAGTCCAACTCTTTCAACCCCGTGTTGGCCACCTACGAGGATTTCGAAAACGTCGGCATCTTCGAAGGCGAGGCACTGGTGAAGGGCGGCGAGAAGGCCGGCAACACCCTGCACGGTGCCATGGTAGCCATGGCCGACCGCGGCGGTTACGAGCCTGTGGGCGGCATCCGCATGCGCGCCAAGAGCGGCGGCCCCGTGGACCACAAGGTGATCGACTTCTTTATGGAAAAGACCGTGGCCGGTCTGAAGGCCGCAGGTCATCTGGACGGCGTGTTCGTCTCCCTGCACGGCGCCACCCAGTCCGACGTGTCCGATGACGTCTGCGGCGATATCCTCACCCTCGTGCGTGAAACTGTAGGCCAGGAGATGGTGATCACCGCCGCCTGCGACCTGCACGGCAACATCACCGCCCGTATGATGGAAGCTGCCGATCATCTGACCGGCTATCAGACCTATCCCCATCTGGACCACTACGGCGTCGGCTACCGCGCTGCCGTACTGGCCATGGATACCATCGAGGGCAAGCCCCTCAAGACTGCTCGCGTGGAGATCCCCATGATGGCTCCTGCTCACGGCTATTCCACCACCCGTGGTGGTCTGAACAAGCTGATGGAAAAGGGTCACCAGCTGGTGAAAGAGGGCAAGATCGCCGACTTCTCCATCTTCCAGGTGCAGCCCTGGCTGGACGTGGAGAAAATTGGTTCCGTCATTCTGGTCACCGCCGAGGATGCCGAGTACGCCAAGGCCGTAGCCGCTGAGATGGCCGCTGAGGAATTCGCACTGCGCGAGGAGCTGCAGGGCGAAAAGCTGTGGAACATCCCCGCTGTGGTACAGGCCGCCATCGACAACGAGATCGATAAGCCCGTCATTCTGGTGGACAGCGCCGACTCCCCCAACGCCGGTGCCTGCGGCGACAGCGCCACCGTGCTGGAATACGTGCTGCCTTACCGCGACACGCTGCGCACCGCCTTCTCCTGCAACGATGAGGCCGCCGTTGCCAAGGCTTTCGAGCTGGGCGTGGGCGCCGTGGCCGACTTTACGCTGGGTGCCTCTCTGGCCCCTGCTCTGAGCGCCCCCGTGGAAGTGAAGGACTGCGTGATCCGCAGCCTGCACGACGGTGAGTTCATTCTCGGCGGCCCTGCCGAGCGTGGTCAGCGTCGTTCTCTGGGCCGCAGCGCCGTGCTGCAGGCCGGCCAGATCTTCATTCTGGTGACCGAGCGCGGCCAGAACAACGGTGACCTGCAGTTCTACCGCGGCTTCGGTATTGAGCCCACTCTGTGCCGTCTGGTGGACGTGAAGGCCTGCTCTTCCTTCCGCGCCGGCTATGAGCCCGTCTCCGCCCTGATCTGCAACTCCGTCACCCCCGGCGCCGCCGGCCCCGAGCTGCAGGCTCTGCCCTTCAAGAAGGTGCCCACTCCCTTCTATCCCTTCCAGGAGATCACCGCTGATATGATCTCCGCTCCCATTTGCCACAGATAACACGCCATGAGAGAACGTAAACCCGGTTTCTTCGATTACGGCGGCAAGCTTTGGGTCTGGTGTCAGGCACTTTTGTCGCTGGTGTTTCTGAATATCCTGTTTCTCGTGGGCTGCATTCCTGTTGTGACCATCGGCACATCGCTGCTGGCCTTGACGGACGTGACGCTGGACCGCATCCGCTACGGCGGTGAGCTGTTCTCCGTTTTTCGCGACTTTCTGAAGGCCTACAAGCGCCATCTGCTGCGCGGTATCCCTCTGAGTATTGCCCTGATTCTGGTGTCTGTCTCGCTGGTGCTGGATTATATGTGGGTCGCCGGCGGTCAGGGCCTGTTCCCGGGCCTGTTCGGCCTGCTGGCTGCTATCACCGTCATTTTGCTGATGATCCTTACCTATTACCTGCCAATGCTGAGTACCGGCAAGTACAAATTGTGGGACGGTCTGATCGCCGCCTTCTTTGAAAGCTTCGCGCACTGGGGCATTTCTCTGGTGACGGCACTTCTGGTGGTGGGCGCAATGGTTTTGTGCCTGTATATCCCCGACATTCTGGTAGCCATGATCCCCGTTTTTCTGCTCATCGGCTTCGCGCTGTGCTCCCGCATCCTGCTGACGCTGGTTGCCGACACGCTGCCGGACGATGATGATTCCGAAGAAGAAGAGGAGGAATCCTGATGCGCTATATTATTGCCTTTGACGTGGGTACTACGGCGGTCAAGGTGGTTTGTATCGACCGCCAGACCGGCAAGCTGACCACCGGCAAAGCAGATTGCGAGCTTTATTTCCCCCAGCCCAACTTTGTTGAGCAGGATCCCCGACAGCTGTGGGACGCTCTGTGCTCCGCCTGCCGCGAATGCGTGGCCAAGGCTCAGCCCGATCTCAACGAGATCGGCGGCATGGTCATCTGCGCCCCTTGGCGCAACATCATTCCGCTGGATCAGAAGGGCGAACCCATGCGCAACAGCATGATCTGGATGGACGCTCGCGGCATTGAACAGGCCGCCCGTCTCAATCGGAGCATGAACACCACCAACTTCACCGGCCAGGACTATCACGCACGGCTCCTGTGGCTGAAAGAAACCGAGCCGGAGATCTGGAACAACGCCGCCCACATCGTGGGTCTGAACTGCTATTTTAAGTATCGCGCCACCGGCAACATTGTCACCGAGTGCAGCGACGATTTCATCCACACCCCCAACCCCACCGTGCAGGCCCATTACAGCAACGTGCTGCGCCACTGTGGCTTCACGGACGAGGAACTGGCCAAGTTCCCCCCGTCTCTCCCCTCCACGGCCGTGATGGGTCATCTTTTGCCTGAGGCGGCCGCGCAGATGGGTCTGCGCCCCGGTATTCCGGTGGTGGGCGGTTTCGGCGATCTGAATGCCATCACCTTCGGCTGCGGCTGCATCGAAGACGGTATGGCGCACATCTATCTGGGCACCTCCGGCTGGCTGTGTGAAACCAAGTTTGAGCGCGTGGACGGCTACGGCCGCGGTCACTTCACGCTGGATGAGAGCCACGAGAATACGCTCTTTGGCATCCAGACCGGCGGCCGCGCCTACGACTGGCTGACGCAGCAGTTCTACGGCTGCGAGCGCCGCGAGATGGGCGACGACGTGTTTGAATTCGTCAACCGCGAGATCGGTTCCGTTCCCCCCGGCAGCGACGGCCTCATCGCCACCCATTGGCTGGGCGGTGAGTTGCCCCCTCTGGCTGCCAAAAACGCCAAGGGTCTGTTCTTCAATATCACCGACCGGCATGAGCGCCGCCACTTTGCCCGCGCCATGCTGGAGAGCCTGTGCTTCACCCACCGCATGTCTTTGAACTACTACACCGAGTTCCACGGTGGCCAGCGCCCCGACAGTATCCGCGTGGTGGGCGGCGGCGCCATGAGCGAGCAGTGGATGCAGATGATGGCCGACATCCTCCAGATCCCCGTTCGCGTCCCGGCCAACCCCCGTTATGTGGGTACCATGGGCGCTTACTACTGCGCCATGATCGGTCTGGGTCTTGCCAAAGACTACGCCGATGCCATCGCCAGCCAGAGTCTGGGTGAAGAGACGGTGTACCAGCCCAATCCGGAGAATTTTGCTGTGTATGACAAGAACTTCAGCATCTACAGCAAGCTCTACACCACCCTCAAACCTCTCTACGATGAGCTGAACGGTGTTTATTAAAGAAAAAAGAACCTCCCAAGAGAGACACTTCGTAAAGAAGTGTCTCTCTCTTTTATTGTCCCAACAAAAAATAAAGTTAAAATGCCCTCGCTTCTCTTTCGCAATTTTTAATAACCCCTGGACTTTTGGCTCCTCATATGTTATAATAAATAAAAACCAAACACGAGAGAGGTATTCAAATGCCGTATGCAATAGATTTGTTTTGTGGTGCTGGTGGTTGTTCCGAGGGGCTAATCCAAGCAGACTTCCACATTTTGTTCAGTTCCGATATTAGTGATATGGTAGAGGTCACTTATCGCAACAGACACGAGCAACTCGGACTTATTCAAGGCGAGAATACTTGGTTTGAACGTGCAGATATTAGAAACCTTACGGGCGAAGAAATCAAGAAACATATTTCCCAGTTGTCTATGTTTGAGGGAAAAGCTATTCCCGAAATTGATTTGATGATTGGTGGCCCCAGTTGCCAAGGGTTCTCCCGTGCCGGAAGACGCGATAAATCTGACCCCCGAAATATGCTTTTCGGAGAATATGTAAGAGTAATCAGCGAAGTTCGTCCCAAATACATTGTCCTTGAAAATGTTGAGGGTTTTGTTGATATGCAGTTTATGGGGTATAAAGGTATTACTGGTATTGAATACCCCGACGGTAGCGTAACCCCTTATATTTTAAGAAACGAGTTGAATGAGATTGGGTATGATACCCTTGAACCTCGTATTTTGAACTCTGCTGACTATGGTGTGCCTCAAAGACGAAACCGCATTATCTTTATCGGTTATCGCAAGGGACTCACTCCCCCCCAGTACCCCGAACCGACACATTCACCCGAAAATTACTTAACCTTAAAGGACGCTATCAGCGATTTGATTGTTAGCGATAGTACACGCCAAGAAATTGCTACCCGACTTACACAATATCAAATTGACAGTATCAACGGACGAACTCCCGACATTCATGGCAATCCCATTAAAGCAACAAAGCAGAACAATGTGGAATTGTCAAAACAAACAGATATTGTAATTGAACGTTTTTCCTTGTTTGAGGAGGGAGAGACGGGAGCAAACTTAAAGAAACGAGTGTTGGAGCAAGGTATTGATATTTCGGGCAAAAAAGCATTGATTGCAATGTGTTCCGAAAAGTTCGATATGTCCCGAGATGATGTCGTTGATCTTTTCAAGAATGCAAAAGCAACCCACGAGCAAGTCGAGGTTCTGCTGACCAAAAAGAATATTCGACAGAGATGGGCATCCGACCAGCCGTCTGCAACAATCGTTACTATTGCAGATGACTATATAAGTCCTTGGGAACCAAGAACATTTAGTGTAAGAGAAATGGCACGTTGTCAATCTTTTGATGACTCATTTGAGTTCTTAGGTAAAAGGACAACGGGTGGACTCCGTCGTCGTGTTGAAGTTCCTCAATACACACAGGTTGGAAACGCCGTCCCTCCGTTACTGGCAAAAGCAGTAGCATTGGAAATTAAAAAGGTATTATAAACAGATGCGAAAATATTTCCGTATTTGATCGGAAATATTTTCGCACTTCATAAAAGACGAAGCACCTTGCAAACGCAAGGTGCTTTTTTATTTGGTCAAATCATATTCAATGGGATCTCCAAGAAGCAACGGTAAATCTTCGGGTTTCATCTTAAATAAAATACCGTGGTCTCTCCACTTCCCGTCGGGCTTGTAGTGTGCTGCCAGATCGACGGTTATTTTATCTGCTTCCAAAAGAGGAGCAAGCAAAGAGGCGTTGGGGTTTTTAGTATGCAAAATCTTATCGTATCTAAAAAACTCAATACCATTTCTGTTTTCCGAAACCGCTTTAACCCAAAAAGTTTCGTGATGTTTTGTAAGGAGTGCTTCTCGTAGATTGCTCAACAACCACGCCGACACATAACGTCTAACCCGTTCTTCTTGGTGGAGTATTTTCAATCTATCGTTATTGCTGTCAACTTCCAAAACAAGGTCATAGGCATTAGGGCGTGAAACCCTAAATGTTTCATACAGTTGCAATCTGGCGACCGTATCACCACGAGGAACTTGTATCTTGCCGTATGCATCAACGATTTGTCGGTATGTTAACCCCTCATCTGGAACTCTTGTAAAGAGTGTAGAACGTGTTGTCTGCCTTGCAGAACCATTACGAGTTAGACGAGTGGTTTTTAACTCAATTCCCTTATAATCGGGTGACTTTGAATTGTTACGGTCAATTCCCAATGCGTGTTCCAAGGTATCACCAACACCAGGGTCACCAGACGTGATAGAGGGGATAAAACCTTGATTGTGTATAATCTGTATCTTGTTGAGGAGTTCTTGGGCAATCAAATTATCCTTATGAACTGCCTCCAACAAAATATCATATACAAATCCTCTGTTTTTAAGAGAAGCAGATATTGCTTCGTCCGAGAGGTTAATTACATAAATCTTATGTTCAATGACAATGAGCGCCAACAGATTACACGGGTTGCAATAATGGGTGAGTTTGCTGAACCATATTCTCGGGTCGCCTTTTTTAGTCATAGGACGATACACAGAAGCAACTGTTTCTCGCAATCCATCAGGGTACACAAAGAAACTCTCAATCATCACTTTTGCTTCCGGACCTTGTCGCTGATACTCATAATCGTGAATATTCTCATTTTTCAGCAATTCACGAACGGAACCCGTAGCGTCCATTATGGACTTACCATAACCCGTTGGAGTTGGAACTAAAAAAGCAACGGGGACACCCGTTTGAGCAAAGATAGGAAAAAATTGCTCTATATTAGTATCAGACATTGCTAACATCGTTCTCACTCCCTTTCGTTTTATATATTATACCAGATTTCGTCCTAATTTTCTATGGAGTTCACAAAAAAGTAAAAATAGATATGACACTTTGCATATTGAATGCGAAAGTGTCATAGTGGGTTACACACTTTGAAAAGGTGTGTAACAAAAAACGGCATAGTCAATCGCTATACCGCTTAACAAAACCAAGTATTTGATTTTGATACAAGAGCCATCCCTTGGGTCACCTTCCTTACGGAGGGTGACCCAAGGGGGAGGTTCTTTTTTGTTGCAAGGTGTTTACTTGGCAAAGAACTCGTTGATGGAGTCCACCACGGTACCCACGCGCTTCTGGGGCTTGGTGGCCAGACACACCACGATGTAGATCACCGTAGCCACAACCATGGCACAGAAGCCGATGGAGAAGCCGAAGGGAGCCATCTTGTGGATGAAGGTGCCGTATACCATCAAAGCTTCGCCGATAACGGTGGCAGCAACGGCGCCGTACTTGTTGGCGCGCTTCCAGTACATACCGCCGATGACGGTGGGAACCAGCACGCCCACGCCGCTGTTGGCCAGATTCAGCAGGTCGGACAGAGCGGCAGGCTTGAGCAGGGCAAAGATAACGGAGATGACACCCATGGCCAGAACGCCGATACGGGCAGCGTTGTACATGCTCTTCTCATCGGCATCCTTCTTGATGTAGCGCTTGTAGATGTCGGTGGAGACCATGGAGGAAGCTGCATGCAGCTGAGAGTCACCGGTGGACATGGCAGCAGCCAGTGCGCCGGAGATCACCAGAGCGGCGAAAGCGGTGGGGGTGTACTTGAGCAGCAACTCGGGGAAGATGGTGTCGGTGGCAGCCAGCTCGGGCATCAGGATGCGGCCAGCCATACCCACGGCAGGAGTGAAGACATAGATGTAAGTCAGATACACGGAAGAGAACACGGCGGACCACTTCATGACGCGCAGGCTCTTACCGGCAAAGAAACGCAGGGAGATCTGGGGGAACATCATCATACCGAAGGTGATGACAACCCAGCGGGACAGCCAGTCCTGCGGCGTGACCAGACCCTTGGGTCCGGGCAGCGTCAGCAGCTCGGGAATGTTGGCATAAACCGTCTCAAAGGCAGCGGCCACAGAGGGGAAGTTGGCGCGCAGCACCCAAAGAGAACCGCCCAGGAGGCCCACAAACATGAACACACCCTGTGCTGCATCGGTGATGGCAACGCCCTTCATGCCGCCCAGCCAAACCAGAATGACCATGATGACGAAGAAGAGGATGGCGCCCACGGTGTAGCTCAGCTTACCGCCGGAGATGGTGGTGAAGATGTAGCTGCAGCCGATGGCCTGCATAGCAACGTAGGGAACGGTGAACACCATGGTGATGGCAGTCACCAGAATGCCCACGGCGTTGGACTCATACACGTCGGCAGCGTAGTCGGCCACGGACAGGTAGTTATACTTCTTGCCCATGAACCAGAATCTGCGGCCCCAAACCCAGAACAGTACGCCGGGCAGCACGGTCCACAGACCGTTGACCCACCAGCCGATACCGTGGTTATACACGAAGCCGCCGGCGCCCATGAAGGCATAGGCGCTGTGATAGGTGGCGCTGAAGGTCAGCGTCAAAACAAAGATACCAAGGCCGCCGCCGGTGGCGAAGTCCTTGATGTTTTTCTGGTCTCTGCGGGAGGCATAGAATGCGATACCCAGGAGGACCAGCATGTATACGATCAGAATAATAATGCCGCTGTTCATACTGTTACCTCCTTACTTGGCCCGCTCTTCGGGGATAATTTCTTCTTTGTCCTGATGGCAGTCCCATGCCTTCAGCTTCCATGCGGCGATGGCGAAGTCCACCACCATCACGGTGAACCAGAACTCCAGCCACAGGAACATGGTGGGCCAGCCAAGGGTCAGGGGATGTTCCACACAGTAATCGTTTACCAGATAAACGATAGGGGGATTGACCATCAGCACGCTGATGATCAGGATCACGTAAAACGCGATCGTACCTTTGCTGATTTTCTTCATATTTCTCCTCCAAACACTTTCTCTCATTCCGCAGCCTTCAGGCTGTTAACAACTGCCACAAGGTTCTTGACCAGATGATCGTGGTAGATCTTGCCCTTTTCGGCGCTGGACTTGGAAGGTTCGCCGGTGGCACCGCCGCACAAATTAGCGTTCTTCAGACTGTGCTCATAGGTGCTGGGCACATAGCACAGGGTGTCGTGAATATAGCAGGGATCCACAGAGTACAGCGGAGTCTCCTTGATGGGATTGTCGATGGCCTTCTCCAGATGCACCAAATCGGGATACCGGTACATCATGTGGGAAGTTTCCACTTCTTCGGCGTGACCCACAGGGCCGAAGCCCAGCTCGCCCACGATATCCTTGGACATATAGGCAGGGTCAAAGATCTTCACGGTAACGCCCAGCTCGCGCTGTGCACGCTCGGCGCAGATCTGCATCCAGACCACGTTGACAATGCGATGGCCGTTGATGAGGATAATCTTAGTCAGGCCGTGATGCTTCAAGGATTTGATAATGTCGTAGGTCAGGTCTGCCATTACCTCGGGACGAATGGTGATGGTGCCGGGACGCACCATGTGGTGGGGGCTCCAACCGAACCACACGGGAGGGGTCACAATGGCGCCCGTCTTCTCGCCGGCATCTTCCGCCAGCGTAATAGCCACATAACTGTCAGTGCCCAGGGGCAGATGCAGACTGTGCTGCTCTACGCTGCCGATGGGAACAATGGCTACGCCGCCGCTGGCTTCAATGGCTTCTTTTGCCTCCGGCCAGCTCTTGGTTTCCAGCCAACAACTCATAAGGGGTTCCTCCTTTTACTTGGGCAAATATACCATTTCGCCCACTCATGTTGAGTAAATTCTACCTCTTTATCCACTTGCGTGTCAAGGCATTTCCGCCCCATATCGCGACAAAAAAACGCATATTTTGACTCTTTTCTTCCACTTTTCGCCCCTTTTCGTGTTGCTTCTCTACCAAAAACAATATCCTCTTTTGTGTCTTTAGTGCAAAGACACTCGTCCGCAGCAACTTGCATAAAAAAACGCCCGACAGATGTCGGGCGTTTTTTATGTTACATCTTCTCGGGGGCGGAGCTGCCGATCAGCTCCATGCCGTTGCGCAGGACGCTGCGCACGGTGTCAGCCAGCTTCAGTCTGGCGTACAGGACACCCTGCTCCTCGCCCTTGATGCGGCAGGCATTGTAGAACTTGTGGAATGCGGCAGCCAGATCAATGAGGTAACGGTTGATATGGCTGGGGTCGTAGTTCTGGGCAGCCAGACGGACAGCCTCGCAATACTGCGCCAGCTGCTTGATGAGGGCGATCTCGCTTTCCTCGGTCAGGAGTGCAAAATCTGCCGCGGCGGCAGCAGGCACGGCGTAACCCTCTGCTTCCAGATTCTTCAGCAGCGTGCAGATGCGGGCGTGGGCATACTGGACGTAGTACACGGGGTTCTCGCTGTCCTCGCGGACGGCCAGACCCAGATCGAAGTCCATCTGCGTCTCGGGCTTGGCATTGAAGAAGTAGCGGCAGGCGTCCACAGGCACCATGTCCAGCAGGTCGGTCAGGCTGATGGCCTTGCCGGTACGCTTGGACATACGCACCACTTCGCCGTCCTGCATCAGCTTTACCAGCTGCATGAGGACGATATCGAGGCGCTCGCTACCGTTGAGGCCCAGAGCATCCATAGCACCCTTCAGACGGGCCACGTGACCGTGGTGATCGGCGCCCCAGATGTTGATGACCTTGTCGAAGCCACGGACAGCAAACTTATTGCGGTGATAGGCGATATCGGCGGGGAAATAGGTGTAGAAACCGTTGGCGCGGCGCGGCACGTCATCCTTCAGGCCCAGCTTCTCGATATCGGCATCGGACTTGCCGGCCTTCTTCAGGTTCTCGGCCATGATCTGGCTGGTCTTGAGCCACAGGGCACCGTCCTTCTCATAGGTATAGCCGCGCTCGGTCAGCATGGCCACGGAGTCGGCCACATAGCCGCTCTCATGCAGACTGGACTCGAAGAACCACTCATCGTAGTGGATACCGTAACGAGCCAGATCCGTCTTCATCTTGGGGATGTTGTGGCTCAGGCCGAATGCAGCCAGCGCCTCGTGGCGCGCTTCCTTATCCACGGAAGCGAACTTGTCACCCTCGCGCTCATAGAAGGCGCGGGCCAGCTCACGGATATCGTCGCCGTGATAGCCATCCTCGGGGAACTCCACAGCGTCCTCGCCGTGGATGATCTGCAGGTAACGGGCCTCCAGACTGTTGGCAAACTTCTCGATCTGGTTGCCGGCATCGTTGACGTAGAACTCACGCCACACCTCGGCACCGGACTTGGCCAGCACGGCGGCCAGCGTATCGCCCAGCACGCCGCCACGGGCGTTGCCCATGTGCATGGGGCCGGTGGGGTTGGCAGAAACGAACTCCACCATGTACTTCTTGCCGGCAAGCATATCGTTGCAGCCGTAGGCACCGCCTTCAGCTTCAATGGTAGCCACCGTGTCGGCAAACCACTTGCTGCCCAGACGGAAATTCAGGAAGCCGGGGCCGGCGATCTCCACGGAAGTGAAGTAGGAGCCTTCCAGCTCCATGCGCTCGGTCAGGATCTGCGCCACCTGACGGGGGTTCATGCGCATAGCCCTGGCAGCAGCCAGGCAGAAGGTGGTGGTATAGTCACCGTTGGAAGTATCCTTGGGAATCTCCACGGAAGGCTTGACCTCTACCTCAGGCAGCAGGCCGTCCGCAACAGCTTTGGACAGGGCGCTGAGCGTCAGCTGCAGCACTTGTTCCTTGGCGCTTTGAATCATATTCATCGTCTTTCTCTCCTCATTGATATGTCAGATAGATGGTCAGGTGCAGGTCAGACAGCGTCTGACCCAAGGCCATCAGTGTGTAGTCCATGATAATGCGGCCGGGCGCTTCCTCCAGATGCCACTCCAGATGGCGGGTAGTCACCGCCATGGTCAGCGTGGCCACCTGTGTGGGGATGCGTGCCTCGGTTCTTTGGTTAGGATCCAGCGTCAGCGTATAGTCGCCGGTGATATTGCGCAGCGTGGCGCGGCCGTCCTCCACTCGCAGATCGGATGCCATGTGGCTGCCGTCCTGGGAAGAGGCGGTATAGCGCAGGTGCCAGCCGCTTTCGGTGCGCTTCAAAAGGCCGTTTCCGGCAAAGGCCAGCACGTCCTCGCCGCCGTCATAGCGGCTGCGGGACAAAAGGGTAACATTGACATGTCCTTCCATCGGCCACCTCAATACTGCTCGATATTGACGCTGCGAACCGTTCCCCGCAGCTCTTCCTGCAGAAACTGCCCTGCCAGAAAGGCAAAGTCATTGGGTCGGTCACTGGCGTAAAGCGTTGTCTCTCCCTGCGGCCCATCGGACAGCAGGTTCAGCTGCTCCAGCGTCCGTTTCATCTCCCATGCCGCCTCCTGACCCACGTTGATGAGTTCCACACCGTCGCCCATGATGTCGGCGATGATCTCCGTCAACAGCGGATAGTGGGTGCAGCCTAAAATCAGCGTATCCAGACCCTGCTCCTTCATAGGCAGGAGATACTCACGGGCCACCGTCTCAATGACGATGTCGCCGCGATGAAACCGGCCGTTCTCCACCAGCGGCACAAAGAGGGGGCAGGCGCAGCTGACCACTTCGATCTCGGGATCGATCTGGTGCAGCATCCGCTCATACGCGCCGGAATTCACGGAAGCCGCCGTGGCGATCAAGCCCACCCGTTTGTTGCGCGTCTTGGCGGCAGCGCGGCGGCAAGCAGGGCCCACCACACCCACGATGGGCAGGTCGTTTTCCTGTTGCAGCGCAGGCAGCGCCGTGGTCGATACGGTACCACAAGCCACGAGAATAGCCTTGATGTCGAACGAGCGCAGAAAGCTCACATCCTGCCGGGCATAGTGGTGCAAAATTTCATTGCTGCGGCCGCCATAGGGGACACGGGACGTGTCTCCGAAGTATATAATGTTTTCAGAGGGGAGGATGCTGCGCAGCTCCCGAACGGCGGTCAGACCCCCCAAACCGGAGTCAAATACGCCCAAAGCTCTGCGATCCATAAAGATGCTCCTTTGTCGCACATGATAACTAATTTATTATACTATTCAAGTGGGCGTTACACAAGTCAAATTTTGGCCTCTTTCCCCGCTTTTTTCAGTAGTAATTCTCTCTTTTCTCTGCTATAATGCTTTTAAGTCACATTTTGGAGGTGACATGATGGAAATCAAGTTAAGTGAAAAGCAGTTCCGGCGTCTGCTGGATCTGGTATATATCGGCAACTGGGTGCTCAACTCCACTCGCGGCGATGACCGCATCCGCCAGTATGACGAGGTGGAAAGCCTGATCTTCTCCCACTGTCTCGCCCATGGCATGGCGCCGCTGACAGAGCTGTACGAGGGTGAGCTGATCCCCTCCCGTGCCTTTGCCGAAGGCGGCATCCACGAGGCCATCATGGCCTACGAGGACGTGACCTTCTTTGAGATCCTGGCGCAGGAAATGGCGCTGCGCGACATGGATGATCCCCCCATCACACCGGAAAACTACGACGAGGTGATGGAGCGCATGGGCATTTACTTAATGGAATTTGAGCAAAACGGCACCGATCATATCAGCGTGGATATGGACTGAATCAAAGAGCGCTCTGCTTGGTGCGGAGCGCCCTTTTTTCTTCCCTTGCGCAAGATACACATCTGCTGTAAAATAAAAGAAACATCTTTTCAAAAAAAGCTTGACTGTAAAGTAGCTTCATGCTTTACGCTATTCTCAAAGAGAAAGGAGCGTGCTTATGAACATCAAAGAAATCGAACAGCGCAGCGGCATGACCCGTGCCAATGTCCGTTTTTACGAGCAGGAAGGCCTGCTCTCTCCCCGTCGGCTGGATAACGGCTACCGCGACTATTCCGAAGACGATCTGCAGCAGCTCCACCGCATCCACCTGCTGCGCACGCTGGGACTGAGTCTTGACGAGATCCGCGCCGCCCAAAAGGGCGATCTGGCTCTCGGTCAGCTGCTGGAAGCCAAGGCCGCCGCGTTGGAACAGCAGGCAGCCGAGTCCCAGCAACGGGCGCTCCTGTGCCGCGATATCTGCCGCTCCGGTGCGCAGTACGGCACACTGGACGGTCGGCGCTGGCTGGATAGCCTCACAGACGCCGAACCTGCCGCCGTGGTGACCGTCCCGAAGGAGGACACCTACCACAAAGTTGCCGCCCCGTGGCGCCGCCTTTTTGCCCGTTTGCTGGACGATTATTTCTATACATCCCTGTGGATCATCTTCGGACTGCTGGTGGTCCATAAAAGCCCCGCTACCGACACCGGCGCAGGATGGAGCGCGATCAGCGGTATCATGTCCATCATTCTCATGGTGCTTGTGGAGCCTCTCTTCCTCTCCACTTGGGGCACTACCCCCGGCAAGTGGCTGCTGGGGCTGCGTGTACGGAACAACACCGGCCAGAAACTCAGCTACGGCGAAGGTTTTTACCGCACCGTGCAGGCCATGTGGTACGGCCTTGGTTTCTGGATTCCCATTTTCAATCTCATCCGCGGCTATAAGTGCTACTACGACTGCAAAGAGGGCAAGACGCTGGAATGGGAATACGACAGTGAGCTGTACCTGAAGGATGAAGCATCGTGGCGCGCTGTGGCCGTGGTTGCCGCCGTTGTTCTGCTGTTTCTGGGGCGCGTGGGCTCCGCCAGACTGGCCGAACTGCCGCCCAACCGCGGCGACATCACCGTGAATGAGTTCGCGCAGAACTACAACCGCGCAGCCGGCTACCACGATTACGCCTTCCGCCTGAATGCCGACGGCACTTGGCGCGAGCCCGCGCCGGGCGGATACGTCGTCTACGTCAACGAAATTGAAGCACCGGATTTCACCTACACCCAGCAGGACGGCATTATGACCGCTCTCTCCTTCCGGCTGACGGTGATAAACGACACCAACAGCGACGTCCCCGTCTTTGTCAGCCGCCGCAGCCTTGCCATCCACTCCTTTGTGGGCGCCCACGCCCCCTCGCTGCGCAGCGATGAGGTGGACGAACTGCTGCAGCGCATCGACAACGCCCCCTTTGAAAGCTTTGACACCACCATCCACGGCATCCGCATTGTCTATCAGCTGGATTACAGCGGTTATTACGAAGGTCTGTGCGGCAGTATGCTGATTCCCGTCGACGGTGAAACGCCCCTGTGCACCATGGTCTTTACCATGGAAAAGGTATCGTAAGGAAAGGAGCGACTCTATGAACTGTCCCTACTGCCAAAAGGAAATGGCCCTCGGTTATATCCAGTGCCGCGACGGCGTCACGTGGACACCGCGCCGCCAACCGGTGGCTGCCCTGTCCGTTCTGAGCCGCGACAGCGTAAGACTGTCCAACGGTGCCGCCGACAATAACCGCACGGTCTGCGCCTACCGCTGTGCCGCCTGCCGAAAAGTCATCATCGAGTATGACGGTTGCTGATTCCCTCCGCCCTGTAAGCAAAAAAAGAACTCCGACCGCGTCGGAGTTCTTTTTTTATTTGTTTATTCCGCAGAACCCTGTTTGGCATCCTGTCTGGCCTCGCGGCGCAGATCCATGGCGTTCACGCACACGGAGCAGGCGGCGTCACCGGTGATATTGACCACGGTGCGGCCCATATCCAGAATGCGGTCGATACCGGCCACCAGCGCAATGCCTTCCACAGGCAGACCCACGCTCTGCAGCACCATGGCCAGCATGATCATGCCGCTGCCGGGCACACCGGCAGTGCCGATAGAGGCCAGCGTAGCGGTGAGGATGATGGTGATCTGCTGAGAGATGGTCAGGTCAATGCCGAAGATCTGGGCGATGAAGATCGCGCACACGCCCTGATAGATGGCCGTACCGTCCATGTTGATGGTGGCACCCAGGGGCAGCACGAAGCTGGCGATCTCCTTGCGCACACCCAGCTTCTTCTCGGCAGCTTCCAGATTGAACGGCAGCGCACCCACGCTGCTGGCGCTGGAAAAGGCGAAGATCATGGCCTGGCTCATACCCTTGAAGAACTTGGCAGGGTTCATTCCGGCGAAAAGCTTGACGGAGGAGGAGTACACCACCACCATGTGGATGATATACGCGGCATAGGCCACCAGAATCACCTTCAGCAGGGGCAGCAGCACCTGAGGGCCGTTCTCAGCCACCACGGGGCAAATCAGCGCAAACACACCGATGGCGCTGAGGCTGATGATCATGCCCATGATCTTGAAGGAAACTTCCGCGAAGCTGTCCACCACGCGAGCGGCAGCCTCACCCTTCTCACCGGCCAGAATGATACCGAAGCCGAAGAGAATGGCGATGACGATGACCTGCAGCATGGTGGCGTTGGCCAGAGGCTGAATGATATTGGAGGGGAAGATGTTGACCAGCGTAGTCATAAAGCCGGGCGCAGCAGAGGCCTCATAGCTCAGCTCGCCGCTGGGCAGCACATAGCCGGCACCCACGTTCAGGATGTTGGCAAACACCAGACCGACGGTCACCGCCAGAGCCGTGGTGCACAAGTAGTAAACCACGGTGCGCACACCGATGCTGCCCACCTTCTTTACGTCTTCCAGAGAAATGATGCCCTGAATGATGCTCAGCAGAACCACGGGAACCACGATGGTCTTGATGAGGTTCAGATAAATCGTACCGAAAGGCTTGATGTATTCCTTGGCAAAATCAGCATTGCCCTGCAGCGCCAGACCTGCGATCACGCCCAGCACCAGGCCGATGGCAATCTGCACCGTCAGAGACAGCTTTTTCTTATTCTTCATGCTTCTTTTCCTCCTTCTTTTGTGTTGACGCATTCCGCGTTCCACCACAGCTTATATTATACATGATACCCATAAGAAAA
>JAZKYM010000109.1:0-5633 GCA_045612165.1 Vescimonas sp. | reverse complement strand
CCGGCTGCAGCTTCGTCTCCTGCAGGCAGATCACATCAGGGTTTTCGGCGGCCACGTAGTCGAGAAAGCCCTTGCCCAGCACGGCCCGCAGGCCGTTGACGTTCCAGGAAACCAGTTTCATAGCGTTGCTCCTTTTCGCGTTTTGTTTTCTGATGTCAGTATACCACAACACGGAGGAAAGAAAAGCGCTTTTTGCAACAATTCACCGCCCTTTTTCTTGACAAACAGACACATTTGGGGTAATCTGTTGTGGTGAATATGGCAAAAGGCAGTGAAGGGAAGAGTAGTCGGCACGAAGCGCTACAAGAGAGTCCGGTCAGGTGAAAGCGGACGCGCGGAAGGCCCACGAACATGGCCCCGGAGCCGCCCTGTTGAGGAGTTTTCTTAGACAGGGACGGGTACGCCCGTGACAGCGCAACGAAGGCCGCGTTTTTGGCGGCGAACCAAGGTGGTACCGCGGCTTTTGCTCGCCCTTGACTTATGTCAGGGGCGTTTTTTTGTTGCATATCCGCCCTTTTGATCCGCAAAATATTTTAAGCCGCGGTTCCATTCGCCGCGGCAGAAAAGGAGATACACCCATGAGCAAGAAATTCTACATCACTACCCCCATCTACTATCCCTCCGACAAGCTGCACATCGGCCACACCTACTGCACCGTGGCCACCGATGCCATGGCCCGCTATAAGCGTCTGACCGGCTGCGACGTCATGTTCCTCACCGGTACCGACGAACACGGTCAGAAGACCGAGGACAAGGCCAACGCTGCCGGCGTGACCCCTCAGGAGTTTGTGGATAAGATCGTGGAAGGCGAAGGCGGTATTCTGGATCTGTGGAAGCTGATGAACATTTCCAACGACCGTTTCATCCGCACCACCGACGATTATCACGTTGCCTCCATCCAGAAGATCTTCAAGAAGATGCACGAAAACGGCGACATCTACAAGGGTGCTTACAAGGGTAAGTACTGCAAGCCCTGCGAGAGCTTCTGGACCGAGAGCCAGCTGGTGGACGGCAAGTGCCCCGACTGTGGCCGCCCCGTGGAAGATGCCGAGGAAGAGGCCTACTTCTTCCGTCTGAGCAAGTACGCCGACCGCGTGCAGCACCTGCTGGAGGACACCGACTTCCTGCAGCCCCGCAGCCGCGTCAACGAGATGGTCAACAACTTCATTAAGCCCGGCCTGGAAGATCTGTGCGTTTCCCGTACCAGCTTCACTTGGGGTGTGCCGGTGGACTTCGATCCCGGCCACGTGGTATACGTCTGGGTGGACGCCCTCTTCAACTACTGCACCGCTCTGGGCTTCCTGAACGACAAGTATAACGACTACGCCGATTACTGGCCTGCCGACTATCACTTCGTGGGCAAGGAGATCGTCCGTTTCCACTCCATCATCTGGCCCGCCATGCTGATGAGCATGGGTGAGCCTCTGCCCAAGCACGTGTTCGGCCACGGCTGGCTGCTGCTGGACGGCGGTAAGATGAGCAAGTCCAAGGGCAACGTGGTGGATCCCTATATTCTGGCTGAGAAGTTCGGCGTGGATGCTCTGCGTTTCTTCCTGATGCGCACCTTCCCCTTCGGCTCTGACGGCAACTTCTCCAACGAGCTGCTGATCCAGACCATCAACACGGATCTGGCCAACGATCTGGGCAACCTCCTCAGCCGCACCACCGCCATGGTGGGCAAGTACTTCGGTGCTTCTCTGCCTGCCGGCTGCAAGAACTGCGCCGCGCCTCAGGAATGCGACAACGATCTGATCGCCATGGCTTCCGCCCTGCGCGAGCAGTATGAGAAGGATATGGAGTCCTGCGCACCTCACACGGCTCTGGCCGACGTGTTCCGCGTGATCCAGCGCGCCAACAAGTATATCGACGAGACGGCTCCCTGGGCTCTGGCCAAGGATATGGAAGCCAACGGTGCCCGTCTGGCTCACGTCCTGTACAACCTGCTGGAGACCGCCCGTATCTGCGGCATCCTGCTGATCCCCTTCATGCCCGAGAGCATGACCAAGCTCTTTGCCCAGATCAGCGCCGACGAAGCTGCCCAGACTTGGGACAGCGCCGCTGTCTGGGGCAGTCTGAGCGAGACTGCCGCCATCACCAAGGGCGAGAACCTGTTCCCCCGTATCGACATGGAAAAGGCTCTGGCCGAGCTGGAAGCTGCCGCCGAGGCCGCCCGTAAGGCTGCTCTGCCTCCTCTGGAAGTCGCCCCCTTCGCCGCTGAGAATGTGGATTTTGACACCTTCTGCAAGTCCGACTTCCGCGCCGTGAAGGTCAAGGATTGCCAGAACGTGAAGAAGAGCGACAAGCTCCTCAAGTTCACCCTCGATGACGGCAGCGGTACCGACCGTCAGATCCTCTCCGGCATCGCCAAGTGGTACAAGCCCGAGGATCTCATCGGCAAGACGCTGGTGGCCATCGTCAACCTGCCTCCCCGCAAGATGATGGGTCAGGAGAGCTGCGGCATGCTGATCAGCGCCGTCCACACCGAAAAGGGCGAGGAGAAGCTGAACCTGCTGATGGTCAGCGACAGCATCCCTGCCGGTGCCAAGCTGTGCTGATCGCACACTGCTTCGTATAAACAACAAGAAAACCGACCTATGATTACAATCATAGGTCGGTTTTTTGCATTGGAAAATGTTAGCCTCTTGTTTTAATTGCACGAAGTGCACTATTTAATTCAATCAAAGCAATCTCTTTTACGCTGTCTACATTCTCACCGCTGCTTCGTATCAAAAAATTCCACAAATCATGCAGTTGGTTTGCCGACTTGGAGTCATCGCAAAGTTGATAAGCCGCATACACATTGGAAATCAATGCATCCAATGTCCCTTCGTCTGCAAAATCTCCATTTTCCGCTTTGTCTATTGCAAAACCAACGAGTGTACAACAACGCTCTTTTCTGGCATCGGTATTCTCTGCCTGTGCAACATATTTTCCGGCAAAGAAAGACGCAGCAAGTACGATGATTAGAATTACGCTGAATACCACTTTTTTGCTCTTTTTCATACAATTACACGCCTCCTTCTACCTTGTCTAACAGCTTCGGTTATTCCATCAAATCTCTGCAATATATACAAAAGCTGTCTTGGGGGAACGGAGATGTTTTTCGGACATTCCCTCTTTCAGGGGGCTTTTTGTTGAAAACTCAATAAACCTTGGCTTCCTCTTCGCCGTTCAGGACGCGCAGGGCACCCTGCGTCAGGGCCAACAGTTCGTCCTCGCCGGGATAGACGGTGATGGGGGCGATCCACTCCACCTTCTCGCGGATGGCTGCCACCGTCTCCTTACCGTAGGCAATGCCGCCGGTGAGGATGATCTGATCCACCTTGCCGTTGAGCACGGCGGCCATAGCGCCGATCTCCTTGGCAATCTGATACTGGAAAGCGCCCAAGACACGCGCCGTGTACTCGTCACTCTTTGCCTTTTCCGTCACCTCGATCATGTTGGTGGTACCGGTATAGGCCACAATACCGCCGCGGCCGGTGAGCATCTTCTTTACTTCGGCGTAGGTATAGTCGCCGCTGAAGCACAGCTCCACCAGCTGACCGGAGGGCAGAGAGCCGCTGCGCTCGGGAGAGAAAGGACCGTCGCCGTCCAGTGCGTTCTGGGTATCCACGATGAGGCCGTGGTCGTGAGCGCCGACGCTGACACCGCCGCCCATGTGGCAGACGATCAGATTCAGCTCTTCATAAGCCTTGCCGCATTCCTTGGCGTAGCGCTTGGCCACCGCCTTTTGGTTCAGGGCATGGAACTTGCTGGCACGGATAATGGCAGGATGGCCGGAAAAGCGGGCCACATCGGACATTTCGTCCACCACGGGAGGATCCACCACAAAAGAAGGAATGCCCTGCTCGCTGCCGATTTCATAAGCGATCATTGCGCCCAGATTGGCCGCATGCTGACCCTGCACACCGGCGGCGCAGTCTGCCAGCAGCTTATCATTGACCGCATAAGTGCCGCCGGGAATCGGCGCCACCAGACCGCCACGGGCGGAAACGGCACTTAACTTCTTCACATCGTAATTCTGATCGCGCAGAGCAGACAGCACCAGCTCCTTGCGGAACTCTTTCTGATCGGCAATCGTGGCATAGGGAGCCAGCTCTTCGGCGCTGTGGCGCAGCGTCACATCAAAAACCATCGTTTCATCGGAAAATACACCGATCTTTGTAGAGGTGGAACCGGGGTTGATCACCAGAATTTCGTAGGCCATAGGAATCTCCTCCTTACAATTTCTTTGGTTTCATTATACTACACCACAGGGCCGGATGCAAAGGGGTTTTCTGTGCAAAAGACAAAGATTTCCATGAAAAAACTTTCATAAGGGCGCAAAAAAAGCCGGGATATTTCCCAGCTTTTTTATGATTTAGGGCTTTTCAGCGCTTGTCGCGGTCATAAGCGACCACAACGCGGCGGTTGGGCTCGGTGCCGATGGAGTAAGTGGTGATGCCGGAAACCTCCTGCAGAGCGGAATGGATCACATGACGCTCATAGGCGTTCATGGGCTCCAGAGTCACACTGCGGCGGTACTTGACTACCTTGGCGGCCACCTTGGCGGCCAGAGCTTCCAGACTCTGCTCGCGCTTGGCACGGTAGTTCTCAGCATCCACATGGACGCGGATACGCTTTTCGCTGCCGCTGTTGACAGCATAGTTGGTCAACTGCTGAATGGCATCAAGCGTCTCGCCGCGGCGGCCAATCAGGGCGCCCAGCTTCTGACCTTCCAGAATGACCTTATAGCGGCCTTTCTCGGACTCGTAGACCTTGATTTCAGCCTTGCTGTCCAGATGCTCCAGCAAACCACTCAGAAAAGCGCAAATGCGCACGGCATTGGCATCGGTGCAGACAGCTTCTTCGTTGCTCTCCACCTTTTCCTCAACCTTGATTTCCTGCTTGGCGGCAGGCTTTTCTGCCTTCTTTTCGGGCTTTTTCTCCTGCTTGGTTTCCACAGGAGATTTCTTTTCAGACTCAACGACAACGGGGACAGTTTCCTCCGTTACAGACGCTGCCTGCTCCTCTTCAGGACCGGCATAGGTGACACGGACACGGGCAGGATTGCCGCCCAGGCCCAGGAAGCCGCTCTTAGCGCGCTCCAGAATCTCCACGGAGACATCGTCACGGTCCATGCCCAGCTGGGCAAGTGCCTTGCGGATGGCTTCGTCTTCGGTCTTGCCCGTTACATCAATATAACTCATAGACAAAACTCCTTATTTTCAGTCAGCGTAATGATCCTCGCTGAATGCACGACCACGTGCATAGGGGCGGTTGCCCACACGGCCGTTTTCATTGGTGCTGGCCTGCTTCTTTTCGCCGGTCTTGGCGGGCTGCTGCTTTTTCTTGGCAGTGCTGGCACCCTTGCCGGACTGAGCCTGCTGCTGGGCCATCAGTTCCTTCTGCTTTTCGTACTTTGCGTAACGAGCTTCACGCTTGGCGCGCTCTTTATCGGTTTCCTCACGGTCAAGAATCTTGTTGAAATACTTGTTCAGCGTCAGCTCCTGTACCAGAGCAAAGGCAGACTGGGCAATCCAGTACACGCACAGAGCGGAGGGCAGGGAGAAACCGAACCACAGCGTCATCAGGGGCATCAGATACATCATGCCCTTGCTGGAGCCGTTCATCTCGCTGCTGCTGCTCTTCAT
>JAZKYM010000108.1:0-5527 GCA_045612165.1 Vescimonas sp. | reverse complement strand
TAGATGATAACCGGAAAATTCCCCTAATCTCCCGATAATAATCCTTATTTATTCTATCCGCATTATGCGAACCTGTCAAGGGGGGAAATGTCCTGTAAAGTGGACATCGGACCATTGTTTTCTACTGTCTGCCATCAGCAAAAAAGAAGACGCCCGCAGGCGTCTTCTTTTCATCTTCACATTACGCAACGGGAGCAGGCAGGACTTCCACACTGTAGATATCCTGCATCAAAGCGGGAGACGAGATGGGAGCGAAAATGACCTGCATCTTGACATAGTCGCCTTCGTTCAGCAGAACCATCTGGATCACGTCCCGTGCAGCGGCGCAAAGCCAGCCGTCGTGGCTGTCCACCTTCACATAGTAGTGGGTGTTGCCGTCGATGACAGCGCTGCGAATTTCGCTCACCGTGCCCTCCACCGTGATCAGGAACATATCTTCCGGCTTGGGCTGCGTCTGCGTATCATCAATGAGGCCGTTGTTGGCCAGCATCTGGCGGTAGTTGCTCTCGCACTCGGCCACGGTGGCGCCGGTAGCCACGATCTGATACTGGCTGACGTTGACCATGGCGGACATCTTCACAAGGCCGGCCGCATCCTTCATGGCCATGAAGTAGGTGGGCTGCTCGGAGATGTTCAGCAGCAACGGGAAGGTGGCGTTATAGCCCAGATGCTGCACCTGACCCTCGGCGGAAGCTTCGGCGGAATACTCCTCGGCACCGGCGATCTGATAGAAACGGGTCTCCTTGGTGCGCTGGTTGGACAGGATGAAGCCGATGTTGGACTCGTCGCTGACCACGGAGGTGATGCCGGTATACATATACACATCATCACCGATGGCAATGTAGTTATAACCGTCGGTGGTCTGGGTCATGCCGCGCTGGCCAAAGATGGAGTTGAGGAAGCCGTTGATATAGGCGCCGTAGTAGTCATACTGCTGAATAATCAGCTCGGCAGTATACACGTGGTCCACCCACTCGGGCACGTCGGCCACATCGTAATAGGTGCACTCACCCGTCACAGCGTCCACCAGCACGGCGCCGGTAATGTCCGTGCCGCCAAAAAGACCGATGGTCTTGTCGATACGAGGGCAGACCCAGTAAGGGTGACCGGTTTCGTCGATTTCAAAGGCAGGCTCATCGAACATATACGTGGGGTAGTTAAAGCGCAGGTGGCGGTAGAGGTTGCGGCCAAAATGCTCCGCCGTGGTATAGCGGATACCCTCTTCCAGGCGCACCACATCCACATCCTGCGTCACCATGTCGATGATCAGGTAAGCAGGCAGACCTTCGGCACGGTTATTGAGCCATTTGATGAGGTCGCCGTAGCGCAGCGGCGTCACGCGCACCGGCCGACCCTGATAGTTGATCTGAGTATAGTCGGCAGCCACTTCAAACTGGGAGACCATGTCGGCCAGCTCACCCAGCTTGCGGTTGCCCAGACGCACGGCGCTGTCGCGGTCCAGCATGGGAATCTGGTCGTAGGAGATCTCCTCCACCTCGGCGGCAAAATCGCCGTCCGTCACTTCCAGCAGATCGCGGTAGCTGCCGGCGCGGATCACTTCCCAACCGGCAATACTGCCCACCACCATGGCCGCAACCAGAGCCACGGCAACCAGCAGGGGGATTTTACACTGCTTTTTCACAAAGCCGAAGTAGCCTTTCACGCCATCGCCCTGAAAGCCGGAGGTAATCACGGCACAGCCGCAATAGACAGCGCAGACAAGGAACAAAACGACGTACAGATCCTGCGACTTAAAGTTCAAAGCCGGCAGCGTTACATAGAAATAGACGGCAGCAAACAGCAGCGTCACCACCAGATTGATGATGGTCCGGGTGGCAGGCGATCCCACAGGCTTGCGAACGGGACGGGCGCCGGAAGTCTTTTTGGCAAAGGGATTCTGTCCGGCAAATCCTTCAAAATCAGGACTGTTCCAATTGATATTCATAGAAGGCTTTCCTTTCTTTCTGCTTTCTTTATGGCTTTATTATACCCGAAAGTCCATGGCGAAACAATGCTATTTTGTGAACAATTTAACTGTCTGACAGAAAAAGAGCCTCCCGAAGACAGATGCCTGGAAAGCAGCATCCCAGCAGGAATTTCGTGACTGGTTTACATCAGCGCCAATGCGTTCCAAACATCCTCCACGTTATCGTTGCTGTCCAGCTTCATGTTGCAATCTAACGTATCGTACATACCGTGCTTCGTTTCCAGCATCTTTTCAACAGGCAGCGGCAAATTGCCTCTCATTCTTTCTTTGAACCGCGCCTTGATCGTATCTAAGGGTGCTGTCAGCACGATTCTAAAAGCACCCTCGGGCAACAGCTGAACATGCTCCTTTTCGGTGATGAGATAGATGATGTTCTCTCCCTGAACGGACTCCTTTAAGATCGCTTTGAATGTTTCCGCAGCTGCGGATGGATTCTTCTCCAGCCGCAAATAGTCTTTTCCGGAAAAAATCTTTGCGCCAAGCTTCTCGTTGATCTTATGAGCTAATGTGGATTTGCCCACACAGTTTTCTCCGATGATGGCAATCAGCATGTTGCTTCCCCCTCCGTGAAATTCCGCTTGTCTCATGGTTTTGTTTATTCTATCACAGCGCCACAACATATACAACAACAGCCCCGGCAGAGTGTGCTGCCGGAGCTGTTCTTATTTTACCCAATGCCGCCCGAAGGCGGTCTTTTCCTTTTATACCTCAACGGTGACGTTTCCCTCGCGCAGCACCACACGGGCGGTACCGCCGGCGGTCAGTTTGCCCTCCAGTATCTGCTCGGCCACGGCGTCTTCCACCCGACTCCGGATGGCCCGACGCAGCGGTCGGGCGCCGTAGCGCAGGTCGAACCCGCTCCGCGCCAGTTCCTCCACCGCTGCATCCTCCACTTCCAGAGCGATGCCCTGATCGGCCATGCGCACCGCGGTGCTCTCCAGCATACGGCGCGCTACCGCGCAGATATCCTCCCGACTGAGCTGGCGGAAGACAATGGTCTCGTCAATGCGGTTGATAAACTCAGGGCGGAAGGTGCGGCGAAGTTCTGCCAGAACGGCCTGACGGATCCGCTCAAAGCGGCCTTCCGCGTCCTCGGCATCCTCTGCGGCAAAGCCCAGCCGCGCTCCCTCAGCGGCGGTCATGTTCTTGGCGCCCACATTGGAGGTCATAACGATAACGGTATTTTTGAAGTCTGCGCAGCGGCCCTGAGAATCGGTGAGTCTGCCGTCTTCCAAAATCTGCAGCAGAATGTTCCACACATCCTCGTGGGCCTTTTCGATCTCGTCAAAGAGCACCACGCTATACGGCTTGCGGCGCACCTTTTCCGTGAGCTGTCCCCCCTCCTCGTGACCCACATAACCGGGCGGCGAACCCACCAGACGGGAGACGGTGTGGCGATCCATGTATTCCGACATATCAATCCGCACCATGGCAGACTCATCGCCAAACATGGCCTCGGCCAGTGCCTTACAAAGCTCCGTCTTTCCCACACCGGTAGGCCCCAGAAAGAGGAATGACCCGATGGGGCGGTGAGGGTCTTTCAGCCCCACGCGGCTGCGGCGGATGGCACGGGCCACAGCCGACACAGCTTCATCCTGCCCCACCACCCGTTGATGGAGCATATCCTCCAGCCGCAAAAGACGGGCGCCCTCATCTTCCGTCAGGCGCATGACGGGGATACCGGTCCAGCCGGACACCACACGGGCAATATCCTCCGCCGTGACACTGCCCCGATACGCAGACAGCTGGCGGCGCCGGTTGTCCCGTTCGATCTCCACCTGATCGGCGTAGTTTTTCTCGATATCACGCAGTTGGGCCGCCTTTTCGTAATCCTGTGCGGTAATGGCCTCCTCCTTCTCCCGACACAGCGCCGCCATCTTCTCCTCCAGGCACTTCAGATCCGGCGAGGCGGATTCGGCATCCATGCGCACCTGACTTGCCGCCTCGTCCATCAAATCAATGGCCTTGTCGGGCAAAAAGCGGTCGTTAATATAACGGGAAGAAAGTTTCACGGCAGCTACTACCGCTTCATCGGTGATGGTCAGCCTGTGATGGGCCTCGTATTTGTCCCGCAATCCCATCAGAATCTCCACGGCGGCTTCCGCCGTCGGCTCTGTGACGGTGACGGGCTGAAAACGGCGCTCCAGCGCGGCATCCTTTTCAATATGCTTATGATATTCATTCAATGTGGTGGCGCCCACCACCCGAATCTCGCCGCGGCCCAGCGCAGGCTTGATGATATTGGCCGCATCCACGGCACCTTCAGCGCTTCCGGCACCGACAATGGTGTGCAGTTCGTCAATGAAAAGGATCACGTTTCCAGCCTTCTGCACTTCTTTCAGAACGTTTCGAATCCGCTCTTCAAACTCGCCGCGGTATTTCGTGCCGGCCACCATGCTGGCCAGATCCAGCGACAGGATCTTTTTGTCCAGCAGTTCCTCCGGCACATCGGCTGCCACGATCCGCTGCGCCAGACCCTCGGCGATGGCCGTTTTGCCGACACCCGGCTCGCCGATCAGTGCAGGATTATTCTTGGTGCGGCGCGAAAGGATCTGCACCGTCCGGGCAATCTCCTTTTCCCTTCCGATCACCGGATCCAATCGCCCCTGTCGGGCCGCTTCGGTGAGATCACGGGTGAATTCGCTCAGCGTCTTGCCCTGCTTTCCGCCCTCACTTTTTGCGGCAGGCCGTTCCGCAGCCGCGGCCCGGGGCGCCGCATTGATTTTATGCATCACACCGCTGTAGAGCTTGCGTGGATCAGCGCCGGCACTGCGCAGAATGCGCAGCGCCATGTTGTTGCCCTCCCGTAGAAGCCCCAGCAGCAGATGTTCCGTGCCGATATAACCGGCGCCGGCGCGGATCGATTCGCCGACTGCCAGCTCCACAGCGCTTTTGGCACGGGGCGAGAGCCCCTGCGACGGCGCAGCACCGGAAAGACCCATACCCAGACTGCGCTGCAAAACGCTGCAAATCATTCCCTCTGTCACGCCTGCCTCACGCAGCGCACGGTGGGCCATGCCCTCCTCTTCCCGTAAAAGCCCCAACAGCAGATGTTCTGTGCCCACATAGCCGTGTCCCATTTCCTCCGCAGACGCTTGCGCCAGCCGAAGCGCCTCCTCGGCCCGCGGCGTAAACTTTCTTTCGTTCATGTAAAACCTCTCCTTTGCCGATACTCGTTCCGTTACAGCCTTTTGTCGCAGCGGCCAACGAAACGGTGAAGCGCCCGTTTGCCGCCTGATACGGTCGGGCACTTCATAGAATAACCTGCTTTTGCCCACTTCAAACCGCTGTGCATCACATTGCCGCAGCGCCCTGTCCAGCGCACCTTTTACCTGCCGTTTTTGTCGATTTTTCCCGTTCCGCCACCACATTTTTTTGCAAGGGTCTTGCAATTTGTGATTTTCATGCTACAATGAAGTCACCAAATACTTATGGAGGTGCTCTCATGGCTTATCAGATCAGTTCCGCTTGCGTCAGCTGCGGCGCTTGCGCAGATGCTTGCCCCGTCGGCGCTATCTCTCAGGGTGATTCCCAGTTCGT
>JAZKYM010000107.1:0-8349 GCA_045612165.1 Vescimonas sp. | reverse complement strand
TTGGTATCCTTCTTGGTCAGGATGTGGCTCTTAAAAGCGTGAGCTCTCTTGACCTTGCCGGACTTCGTCAGATTGAAACGCTTCTTGGCACCGCTGTGGGTCTTCAGTTTAGGCATAATTTTTTACTCCTTCCAATGTTTCTTCTGCTTGACAGAAAGAACGCTTTTTACTTACCCGCCTTGGGGGACAGGAACATGGTCATGCTTCTGCCTTCCATCTTGGCGGCCTTATCCATGGTTGCTACTTCGGCGCACTGCTCGGCAAACTTTGTCAGCAGGTCCCGGCCGATCTCGGTGTGGGCCATCTCTCTGCCGCGGAAACGGACGGAGACTTTCACACGGTTGCCATCTACCAGGAACTTCTGGGCATTCTTCAGCTTGGTGTTAAAATCACCTACGTCAATGCCGGGAGACATACGAATTTCCTTGATCTCCACCACGTGCTGGTTCTTCTTGGCTTCCTTCTCGCGCTTGCTCTGCTCGAACTTGAACTTGCCATAGTTCATGAGCTTGCACACAGGCGGCTGCGCCTGCGGAGAGATCTTCACCAGATCCAGACCGCGCTCCTCTGCGATGTCCAGAGCTTCTGCCGCGGACATGATACCCAGCTGTTCGCCGTTGTCGCCGATGAGTCGGATTTCCTTATCGCGGATCTCCTCATTCAGTTGATGCGTTACGTTGCTAATACCGAAGCACCTCCAATCCAAAAATAAAAAACGCGAATGCACACAGCATCCGCGCAGCAAACAAAGAACCCACTACGGTTCCTCTTCTCTCGCTGTTAACCTCTTTGCCATTGCTGGAGGTGAGGGCGGATGCACCGACCTTCTTTGTTTTCTGGAGTATTGTACCATGCACCCTCACCATTGTCAACTATTATTTTTATCTTTTTTTCACTTTTTTTACGCATATACCATGGGAATCCGGCCATAATAAGGCCGTACCCGTAACGGGCAACCATTAAAGGAGGTAACCTCATGGACAACTATAACAAGAACAGCAAGAACACCAAGGAAAACCAGAATCAGAGCAGCAACCAGAATCAGAGCAGCAACAAGAATCAGAACAAGAACACCAAGGGTGACAACAGCAGCAATCAGAGCAACTGCCGCTGACGTCTGAGGGCACACAAAAGGGATCGGTTCACTTCCGTGAGCCGATCCCTTTTTCTTGTGTTTCCGTAATGACTTCCCATCAGTTCAACGCCAGCCACTCCTCCAGGCACAGACCGGAGTTGTAGATCTCCTCGGCATATTCGCGGCCTACATAGCGGTAGTGCCACGGCTCATAGATGATGCCGGTGATATGCTGCTTATCGGCCGGATAGCGCAGGATAAAGCCGTACTTCCAGCAGTTGGCCATCAGCCACTGCTGCACCGGCGTATCGGCCTGCGCATCGTTGAGCACCTGATAGCTGGCATCCACAATATCCACCGCCAGCCCCAGCTGGTGTTCGCTGGTGCCAGGCCATGCCGACTCTTTCGCAGCCGTATTGATGGCATCGATATAGGACATACCCACGGTATACTGGTAATAATCCACCGTGTTATAGAAGAGATATTCCTGCGTACTCCATGTGCGATAGGACGAGCAGACGAAAGGCTCGCTATCCACCTGCGCGGCGCAATCATCCAGCATGGCCTTCAGATCGGCGTTGACACGGGCGTCCAGCGTCCAGCCGTCATAGATATCATACACACGCTCCAAATTGATGCTGAGGTTGTCCGGCAGCGGATTCCAGGGATTGACCAGTACCAGATTCCAGGGACGGGAGGCCTGCTTGGGATCCGGCACAGGCTCCGCTCCGCGATCGGGCACATAGTCATCTGGGTCCGGATCGGGATCGGGGTCGGGGTCGGGGTCGGGGTCCGGATCCGGGTCGAGGTCCGGGTCCGGATCAGGGTCGGGGTCGGGATCGGGGTCAGGGTCGGGATTGGGATCGGGGTCATCAGGTGTTTGCGCACCGCTCTGACCCGGATTCGGGTCAACCGTTTGGCTGCCGGACGGATCGCCGGTCTGCGGATCCTCCGGCTGCGGTTTATCGCGCCCCGGCAGCAGGCAAAGGGCCAGCACCACAGCCGCAGCCAGCACCACAGCTATCGCGCCGATCAGGCATCTGCGCCTGCGCCTTCTCTGCTGCTCACGGCGGCGACGCATCCGCTCACCGGAAGAGAAGTGATAGTTCTCCATTTCGTTTTCCTTACCCTTTCAGCGTAGCCGGATAAACGCCAGCGTCATGAAGAGCCTGCAGTTCGCGGCTCACCTCCGCCCGATCTTCATGGTACGTCATGCCGAACCAGCGGTCAGCAGAGCTGAGCACTTTCACCTGCAGCTTGCCCTGCTGCAGCAGATCATCCACCATGGTGGGCAACAGACATTCGGTTTTGATGTCATCTTCTTTCAGATTGCGCAGAAATGCAGCAAAATAATCATCCACATGGTCAAACACCGAGGGCTGGAAGCCCCACAGGTTCATAGACACCACGCAATCGCCGTCCAGCGGCTGCGGCACATCGCCGGAGGTATCGGCAATACTGCCGTCCGGGAAGAGGCGGATCTTCATGGTTTCGCGGATATCGGTCAGCATGTTGTCCTGCGTATGGCAAACGCCACGGGTAACGGTACCGTTGGGGCTGACGGTATTTTTCAGAAGATACCCCACCATGGCGGCGTGTCCCTCCGCCGGCATCTGCTGCAACTCCTCATAGATGGCGCGGAAAGCATCCACACCGTAATAGTCATCGGCATTGAGAATGCAGAACGGTTCGCTGATGTAATCTTTGGCGCACATCATGGCATGGGCCGTGCCGAAAGGCTTGGTGCGCTCCGGCGGAATGGCATAGAAATCCGGAACACTGTCATAATTCTGCATGGCGTAGCAGACCTCCAGCGGCTGACCGTCACGGGTCTTGGCGCGGCGCAGATAGTTGCCGCAGAGATTGTCTACCAGCTCCACGATATCCTCTTTGATGATAAAGACCACCTTGGTGAAACCGGCGCGGATGGCGTCATGGATGCAATATTCCATCAGAATTTCGCCGCAGGGACCCACACCGTCCACCTGCTTATTTCCGCCGTAACGGGAGCCCAGTCCTGCCGCCATCAATACAAGTGCTGCTTTCATATCATTTCCTCCTGTTCCTTCGCCGGCCGCAGGCCGTCAGGTGCAAGTAATTTGATGTTTTGATTTTATCACATTTTTCACCCCACTTCAACACCATTCCCTTTCCGGATACCGTTCCCTCGAGGGGCTATTGCCTCGTTTTTCGCCCTTTTTTCTCCTGAGTGGGCAAAGTTTGCGCATTTTATACTGGAAATCACAAAGGCATTGTATTATAATAATAAAATACGATTATTGATGCCGCTTCCAAATGGCACAAAACATAACACAAAAGCAAGGAGATGCACCATGAATAACCGACACAGGGGCCCCCGCTCCATGACATTAGCCGACTGGATCGGTCTTGCTATTATGATCCTGATCATCGCCTGCAGCGCTATCCTCTATCTGCGCCTGATGGTCACCGATATGGTCACCGACACGATCATGAAAGCACTGCTGGCCGGTCTGATCGTACTCAACGTCCTTTTCCTCATTTTCCTGCTGCCCCGTTGGCGCAACAAAGCCCCCAAACTGGTGGCCGCTGTTCTGGCCGTCGTAATCTCCGCCGGCATGCTCTACGCCATCTCTGCCGTTGACACCGTGCAGAAGGCCCTCATCAGCATCTCCGGCCAGATGGTGGAGCAGGAGATCACCTACATCTTCGTAACGAAGAACAACGACGACGAGATCGGCGACGCGGTGGACTACAACTTCGGCGCTCTGTCCAACGCCGATGTGGAAAACACCTCCGCACTTCTGACCAAGCTGACGGAGAGTCTGGGCAGTGAAGTGACCAGCACCTCTTACGACATGGTTCCCGATCTGGTGCGCGCCCTGTACAGCGGCGAAGTGGATGCCGTCATCCTCAATCAGGGCTACATTTCCCTGCTGGAGGCCATGGAGGAGTTTGGCGACTTCTCTGAGCAGACCCGTATTTTCTACGAGTTTACCACCGTGCGCGAGGTAGCGCCCATCCAGCCCAACCCGGCCATCACCCGTGAGCCTTTTGTCATCTACTGCAGCGGCATTGATGCCCGTTCCACCAACATCAATATTACGAGTCTCAGTGACGTGAACATTCTGGCCATCGTCCACCCCGAGACCCATCAGGTGCTGCTGCTGAACACCCCCCGAGACTACTACGTTCCTCTGGTCAGCGAGCCTTACGAAGGTATGCGCGACAAGCTGACCCACGCCGGTTCCATCAGCATTGAAGAGTCCATGAAGGTGCTCTGCCAGCTCTACGGTGTGGATCCCAGCTATTACATCCGCGTGAATTTCTCCGGTCTTGTGGATATCGTGGACGCACTGGGCGGCATTGAAGTGGTATCTGAAAATTCTTTCTACACCGTGCCTCTGTCGGTAGATGATCAGAACGAGATCGTCTACTACTTCGAAGAGGGCGTCAATGAGATCAACGGTATCGAGGCACTGGCCTTCTGCCGTGAGCGCAAACACCTCAAGGACGGCGACGAGCAGCGCGGCCGCAACCAGATGGCCGTCATCAAGGGCATCGTGGACAAGGCCACTTCCCCCGCCATCCTCTCCCGATACAGCGAGCTGCTGCAGGCTGTGGAGGGCTGCTTTATCACCAACATGCCTTATGAAGACATGAGCGCGCTGGTAAAGATGCAGCTCAAGGACATGCGCGGCTGGGACATCACCACCTATGCTGTCTCCGGCGACCCCGACTATCAGCAGTGCGCCACCATGCCCGGCTGGGACTTGTGGGTCATGTGGCCCAATGAGGATGACCTCGCCACCGCCAGGACTTTGGTGCAGCAGGTATGGAACGGCGAAGTGCCTACCGTTCCCACCACTCCCAACGACTGATTTTTCAAAGTAAAAGAAGGCTTCCCCAATGGGGAAGCCTTCTTTTTTTGCACAAATTCAGAGTTTCAGATCGCAGGACATACTCATCACGGCGCGGCCGCCAATGAGAATATTGGGCTTGCCCTCTGCCAGTTCCAGACGGCTGCGGATCTCGGAGGGACGGGACATATGCTCGCCTTGAATGAAGATATTCTCCTCCCCTTCCTTAACCAGTCCCTGCAAGTACAGGTAATAGGTCAATGCGCCGTTGGACGTGCCGGTGGCGCACTCCTCGGGGATATCGTAGAGGGGCGCATAGTTGCTGCAATAGGCGATGCAGCTCTCGTCGCCGGGGCAGAACATATGCACGCCCGTCACATCGTAATGACGGGACAGCTCCGTGACGGCTGCGGCATCCTGCACAGCGCGCATCAGCGTTTCGTGGTCGCGCACCGGCATCATAATATCAGCAAGGCCGGTAGAGACGATTTTGGGCACGAAGCCTTCCGGCATATCGGCAGTGGTAAGGCCGTAGGCGCGGTAGAGGGCATCCCATTCCCCTTCTTCCAGCGTGCGCAGCAGCACAGGGGGCGCCATGTCCATCCAGACGGTGTCGCCGTTGACGCGGATGGCAAGCACGGCAGCACGGGTATGGGCGGTCAAAGTGCCGTCACCGATGGCGCCGATCTTGCGCAACAGGGCAAAAGAGGCGATGGTGGCGTGACCGCAAAGGTCCACCTCACCGGCAGGGGTAAAGTAGCGCAGCGTCACGCTGCCGTCATCCTCCACACGGACAAAAGCGGTTTCCGAGTGCTTGAACTCTGCGGCGATCTGCTGCATGGTTTCGTCGCTCAAGACCCGATCCGGCAGGACAACACCGGCCTGATTGCCGCCAAACACGCAGGCGGAAAATGCATCCATCACATAAGCTTGCATCGCGTTACCTCCGAAGTTCTTTATGCATGTATTATAGCGGATTGTTCTCCGGCTTGCAACGGAAGAGAGAAAAATTACCCCACAAGGCCTGGCCTTGTGGGGTAAAAAAGCAATCAATCAGTCGATCATGCTCTTCAGGTTCTCGGCGACGGCGAAGGGGGCAGCGGTAGCAGCCTTGACGTCCTCGACGGTGAACTCAGGGTTGATCTCGGTCATCAGGAGACCCTCGGGAGTGACTTCCAGAACGCACATCTCGGTGATGATCTTGTTGACGCAGTGGGAAGCGGTCAGGGGCAGACGGCACTTCTCCAGAATCTTGGGGCTACCCTTAGCGGTGTGCTCCATGCAGATGATGCACTTCTTAGCGCCGGTGCACAGGTCCATAGCGCCGCCCATGCCGGGCATCTTCTTGCCGGGGATGATCCAGTTGGCCAGAGAACCCTCGGCGTCAACTTCCAGCGGGCCCAGGAAGCAGGCGTCCGCGTGGCCGCCGCGGATCAGGCCGAAGTTGGTGGCGGAATCGGTGAAAGCACCCTCGAAAGCAACGCTGGCAGGAGAACCGCCGGCATCGGTCACGTGGTAAGGCATGTAGTTCTCGTCGCCCTCTTTGGGAGTAGCGCCGGCACCGACGATGCCCAGCTCAGCATGGATGACCAGCTCAACGCCCTCGGGCAGGTAGCGGGGGATCAGGGTGGGCAGGCCAATACCCAGATTGACCACGTCGCCGTCCTTCAGTTCCTTAGCGCAGCGTGCGGCAATAAAGCCCTTAATCAAGCTCTTATCCATTACTTCTTTTCTCCTTCCACGATGTAATCGACGCAGATGCCGTAGGTGTGAATGTTCTCGGGCTCGATCTCGCCAACGGGAACCACATACTCGGTCTCGGCGATGACCAGATCAGCAGCGGTGGCCATCACGGGGTTAAAGTTACGCATGGTGCCCTTGTACCAGCAGTTACCGGACTCGTCGCACTTATAGGTGCCCAGCAGAGCAACATCAGCGCGGATGGGGGCCATCAGCAGATACTTCTTGCCGTTGATCTCCTGCTTACCCAGGCAGAAGGGGCTCTCCTCAACCAGCGTATCAATGCCGGTGGGGGTCAGCACGCCGCCCAGACCTGCGCCGCCGGCGCGGATCATCTCAGCCAGAGTGCCCTGGGGGATCAGGTTCACTTCCAGAGTGCCGGCAGCGCTCTGCTCGCCGACTTCGGGAGCCATACCCACGTGGGTGGAGATAACGCGCTTGACCTGCTTGTTGTGGATCAGCTCGGCAACGCCGTAAAACTCTTCGCCCATGGGGCCCACGGCGCGACCCATATCGTTGCCGATCAGAGTGAAGCCGCCCTTACCGGAAGCCACCAGTTCCTTCACGATAGCTCTGGCCTGACCGCAAGCCAGGAAGCCGCCGCACATAATCGTGGCGCCTTCAGGAATCATTGCTGCTGCCTCTTTGGCAGTAATAACAGGTTTCTTTGCCATTTCAGTTCCTCCTTGTTATTGTCATTCTCTCAGAAAATAGATTTTGTGTCTATTTTAACGGACTCATCATAGCACGGACAGTCTCAAAAAGCAAGAGATCTGCACCCGTTCCTGACGGTTTTTCCTCAAAATTCCACACCCACACGGGCATTAAGACCCTGATCGTAGGGATGGCGAATCTTGGTCATACGGGTGATATAATCACACATAGGCTCCACACAGGGCGTGGGAGCACGGCCGGTCATCACCACTTCCAGGTCCTCGGGACGATTCTTGAGAAACTCTGCCAGTTCCTCATCATCCAGCATCTTCATAGCCACAGCATCCAGCACTTCGTCCAGCACCACCAATTTGGCGCCGGTGCGCTGCACCTCAGCCAGCACGGCGCGGAAATGCTGCTGCACCTGCTCTCGGCACTGCGCCTTTTCTTCCTCATTCATCTGAAAGACGAACTTGCAGCTGGCGGTGGGTGCTTCCACCACGTGGCACAAAGGCAGATCGCGCAGTACTTTCAGTTCGCCGGTGCCCTGCCCTTTCAAAAACTGGCTGATGACGACGTCCCAGCCGCGGCCCATGGCACGGACGCTCAGTCCCATGGCGGCTGTGGTTTTGCCCTTGCCGTCACCGCAGTAGACGTGGGTTCTTGCCTGACTCATAGGGGTTCTCCTTTCCTGACAGACCAAACGGCCATGAAGATCTCTCCATGGCCGTTCGGATTGTGCAGTTTAACGCTTACTTCATGCCGCGCTTGACCATCTCGGTCACAGCGAAGCTGGCCACGTCGTCACCGTACTTACCGGCACCGAAACCGGCATCATAGCCCAGTTCCTTAGCCAGCTCGTGGGTGATACGGGGACCACCGCAGACCACCACGAACTTATCGCGCAGGCCCTCGGCCTCCAGCAGTTCGATCAGGTTGGTCAGGTTCTGGATGTGGACATCCTTCTGGGTAACGGTCTGGGAAACCAGCAGCACGTCAGCCTTCAGCTCCACAGCCTTCTGGATGAACTCCTCGTTGGGC
>JAZKYM010000106.1:0-8073 GCA_045612165.1 Vescimonas sp. | reverse complement strand
GCTTCTGCGGTACCACCCAAATTGGCGAATCTCGCCCACTTTGCACGCACATCTATGCGCTCCGCCGGGGTAACGGCTGCGGCTGCCGTCGATTACTACTCGTTGCCTTTCGCATCGCCCTTGTAAGGCCATTCACCCTGTCTTCCCCGGCTGTGATCACACCGCCCACAGCTCTCTTGGCGCTTCCGTCAGGGTTACTCCTCTTACGCATCGGTTTGAGGTGTTTACTTGCTTGTAATGTACCACCATCGCCACCGTTTGTCAATGGGGTTTGTGCCATTCAGCGGATGCGTATCTTTTTGGCGATGACCTGACCATCCACCTGAATCGTCTGCAAATTGGTCGGCTCCAGTGTGGTAGCGATCTCGTGGCCGTCCACACGAGCGGAAATCTTATAGGGCATTTCCATCACGCCTTCCCTCTTGCCGTAGAGCCGTCCGTCGATGACCAGCTCCGTCAGGCCGTAGCTGCGGCGCACCTGAATGGTACGGCTGCCGTGCATGGCCTCCACGATGACGCGGTACTTGCGCTCCTCCTGCGGCATACCCAGTGCCACGGTGTCGGGCAGCTCACCGGTAGAGGCATCGTGGAATTCCATATCCTGCTCCTGCTGCGGAGGATTCTTTTCCTCCTCCAGCGCCTGCTTGCCGCTGCGGATACCCACAAACATCTCCACCAGCAGCCAGATATGGAAGGCAAGATCCAGCAAATAGCCCATATGCAGCGTAGTGACGGCGTCCACCAGCACCGCTGCCGTGTCGATGCAGAACAGCACAAACGCGGCGATCAGCCAGCCGCGGCGCTTCTTAGAGAAGATCCAGCACAGCAAAAACGGGATCAGCACCAGAGCCGCTTCCACCAGACCCACGATGAGATAGCGCTGGTCACCAAGGGTCTGCGACAGCTCCCAGCCGTAGAGGGCGAAAATATAGGAGATATAACTGGAGAACAAATAGTACGTGCTGCTGCCGACAGCTGCCTGAATGCCGTTAACCACCGTCAACAAAATCATGCCGATCAAACCGCCGCGTGCTCTGCGATAGCGCCGCACGGGCAGGCTCAGTTCCATCCACTGCTGGCGTCTTGTCTTTCTCTTTTTCATTGTGTGCTCCTCTCTCTTTCGACGTCTTTCTATTGTTCTTCTGCCCTGTGCGTCACAGCGCCCGCATGGACTCACTGCGCAGGCCGTAGCCTTCCATGCCGCGGTGCACCTTGGCCAGCAACGCTTCCCTATCCTCGTTGAGGGTACCCTTGAGGGTGAGGTAGTTGGAGGCGTGGTTCATACGGAACACGCTGCCGGGCGAGTCGATGTGCTGCAAAAACAGCTCCGTCTCCCGTAGGATGTCGGCAGGCCCCAGCACGGTGAAGCTGCCCTCCCTCACCCATTTTTCCAGCGGTGTGCCACGCTCCACCATCAGCGTGAGAAGGCCGATGTACTCGGGATTCATGGCACTGAGAGCTTCGGCGGTGCCGATGGCGTGTTCACGCAGCAGTTCACGGCTGCCAAGACCGGAGATGGCCGTCACCGACAGGGCGAAGCCGCAGCGGCGCGCCTTTTGTCCTGCCGCCACAATGGAAGCCACCGTGTGGCCCTTGTTCATCTTCTCCAGCACCGCGTCGCAGCCGGACTCCAGACCCATGTAGAGCATGGTCAGTCCCTTTTGCCGCAACAGGCACAGATCCTCCTCGCTCTTGGCGTGGAGACTGCCGGGGGATGCGTAGCTGGTGACGCGCTCACACTCGGGGAAAAGGCCGTAGATCAGATCGAGAATCTCCACCAGATCGGACGTGCGGCGCATGAGGGCATCGCCATCGGCCAAGAACACGCGCTCCACCCGTCGGTAGGCCTGACGGGCCATGCGGAAATCTTCAAAGATCTCCTCCATAGGCCGCATAGAAAAATGCTTGTCATCGTACATATCGCAGAAGGCGCAGCGGTTGTGGCTGCAGCCGTAGGTGACCTGCACGATAAGACTGTACGCCTCACTGGGTGGGCGATATACCTTTCCCTTGTAGCGCATAGGCAACGCTCCTTTTCTCCGTTTTTCACCAAAAGTATACCACAGTTTCCATCCTTTGAAAAGAGCATATTCCGCGGCGGCGCGTCATACAGTAGGCCATCAAACAATAAAGGTGGATCACCATGAATACTTACTTGAAACCGCTGCACATCAACCGCGCCGTGCTGTGCGGCACGGTTGAGACGGCTCCCGTCCCCTCCCACACCAATCACGACCGGAACTTCTGCCGCTTTTTCCTGTCAGTTCCGCGCCTGTCGGGCCAATGCGACTGCCTGCCCGTTCTGGCGCCCCAGCAGCTGCTCGAGCCGCTGGATCTGCGCGAGGGCACCGGCGTGTGCGTCACGGGACAGCTGCGCTCTTACAACAACAAAACCGGCACAGCACCGCGGCTGGTGCTCAACGTGCTGGCGCGCACCATTACCCTCTCGGAAGAGGCGCCCTGCAACGTCATCCGCCTGTCCGGCACCATCTGCAAAACGCCCTCCTACCGCCGCACACCGCTGGGGCGGCAGATTTGCGACGTCATTCTGGCGGTGAACCGCCGTTACGGTCGGGCCGACTATCTGCCGTGCATCTGCTGGGGCACCGTGGCCCAGCAGACGGCGCTGCTGGATGTGGGGGCACCGCTGGCGCTGGAAGGGCGTATCCAGAGCCGCACCTACACCAAGGCGCTGCCCGACCGCCAGACGGAGGAGCGCACCGCCTACGAGGTGTCGGTGATGCGACCGCTGACGGGCGATGAGTTCTATCCACCTTTTTTTGACGCCTTTCCCTCTTACGGTTGAAAATCAGCACCTCCGGTGATATGATAGATTATTATCGACACCGGAGGTGAGACACCATGGCCCATGCAGCCGCCGCACCGCGCCGTTCCCGGCGTGACGTGGACATGACACAAGGCAGCATCCCCAAATTGCTGCTGCAATTCTCTCTGCCGCTGCTGGCAGGCAACCTGTTCCAACAGCTGTATAATATGGTGGACACCTGGGTGGTAGGCAACTACGTTTCCAACGTGGCCTACTCCGCCGTGGGCACCATGGGTCCCATCCTCAATATGCTCATCGGCCTTTTCTCCGGCTTTGCCAGCGGCGCAGGTGTGGTGATCTCACAGTACTACGGCGCAAAAATGATGGATAAAGTCCGTCAGGCGGTGCACACCGCGCTGATCCTCACGCTGGTGATGGGTGTGGTGATGACGGCGTTCGGCCTTTTTATGGTGCCCTACGCCCTGCGGATGATCAAGATGCCCGAGGAGGCCATGGCCGACGCCACCGTCTATCTCACCATTCTCTTTTCCGGTGTGCTGGCGGTGATGGTCTACAACATGGGTGCCGGCATCCTGCGCGCCGTGGGCGATTCCCGACGGCCCTTCTATTTTCTGGTGGTTTCGGCCTTCACCAACATCGTGCTGGATCTGCTGCTGGTGCTCCGCTTTGACATGGGCGTGGCAGGCGTGGCGTGGGCCACCATCATCTCCCAGATCATCTCCGCCATTCTGGTGATGCTGACGCTGATGACCAACGAGTCGGTGGTGCAGGTGAAGCTGCGCTGGCTGCGCGTTGACTGGTCCATCCTCAAAAAAATCTTGAAGTTGGGTCTGCCGGCCGGTATCCAGCTGGCGGTCACCTCCTTCTCCAACATCTTTGTCCAGTCGTACATCAACTACTTCGGCACCGACTGCATGTCCGGCTGGACCACCTACGCCAAGGTCGATCAGCTGATGCTGCTGCCGATGCAGTCCATCTCGCTGGCCGCCACCACCTTTGTGGGGCAGAATCTGGGCAAGGGCAACGCCCAGCGCGCCCGTGCCGGCGTGCGCACGGCCATGCGGATGTCCCTTTTGATCACGGCCATCATCCTCGTGCCGCTGATGCTCTTCTCTCCCCAGATCACCGCCTTTTTCAACAGCAAGCAGGAAGTCATCGCATACGGCACCATGCTGCTGCGGCTTCTCAGCCCCTTCTACCTGCTGTGCTGCTTCAATCAGGTGTATGCCTCTGCCCTGCGCGGCGCCGGCAACACCCGTGCGCCTATGGTGCTGATGCTCTGTTCGTTCGTGCTGTTCCGTCAGGTGTATCTCTTTGTCATGGCCAACTATATCTGCAACGAGATCATCCCCATCGCCATGGCCTATCCTGCCGGCTGGCTGCTGTGCAGTCTGGCCAGCGCCATCTACTACCGCCGCACACCGCTGGACCGCTACCGTGTGGTGGAGTCCCCTGTCAAAAACAGCGGCGCATGATATTGGCATCGTAATACAGGAGTCACAGTCCCGGCAGAAATATCTGTCGGGACTTTTCTTGTATGTCCGACCGTTATGTGGTAAACTGGGTAAAACTGCCGGACGAACGTGCATGTAGTGAGGTTGGTGATCATTTGGACGCAAAGAAGTTCCTATTATTTGCCGCTTTGGCTGTCGGCTTTGCCGCGCTTATCCTTTGGATTGTCTGGGGCAACACAGCGTTGGAATTGAACACTTATCCCATTACCGCCTCTCGGTTGCCCAAGGGCTTTGACGGCTTCCGGATCGCTCATGTTTCTGACCTGCACAATGCAACGATGGGCACGGACAACGAAAAGCTTTTGGCTATGCTGCGGGATGCAGAACCGGACATCATTGCTATCACCGGAGATTTGATCGACTCTCGCCGCACCAATGTGGAAGTCGCCCTGCAATTCCTTCAGGAAGCGGTGAAGATCGCCCCGTGCTACTATGTAACCGGTAACCACGAAGCTCGCGTACATGCGTACCACGAGCTGAAAAGTGGGATGGTCGGCGCAGGTGTTATTCTTTTGGAAGACGCCTCTGCTGAAATCAGCAGAGCCGGCGAATCCATCACGCTGATCGGCGTCAACGATCCAAGCTTTGATACAGACTATCTCTTTGGTGATTCGCAAACCGTTATGCATTCCAAACTGACGGAGCTTCACACAGACGGAGATGGTTTTACTGTTCTGCTTTCCCACAGACCCGAACTGTTTGATACCTACGCAGATCACGATGTGGATCTGGTTCTCAGCGGCCATGCACACGGCGGCCAGTTCCGCATTCCCTTTATCGGCGGTGTCGTGGCACCTAATCAGGGCTTCTTTCCTGCATTTGATGCAGGTATTTATACAGACGGCAACACCAATATGCTTGTCAGCCGCGGTGTTGGCAACAGTCTCTTTCCTTTCCGGATCAATAACAGACCGGAGATTCTTCTGATCGAACTGCATTCCAACAAGTAAAGCCACGTGCCGCTGTCGTTCTTTATCTTTGGACCGGCGATGCTTGTTGTCATGCTGTTGAACGGATAGAAAGGTGTTTTCCTGCCGCTGTAAGCAATCCTCCCCGTGAGATAACGCACAGGGAGGATTTATTGTTTTATATGCATCTTCCGAAAGCTTTTTCACCATATTCTACCCTCTTTTCCGTTGACGGTATCTAGGGGACGGGGGTATAATGGTTTTATCTATGTCATACTGTAAAAGGAGGACAAACCATGCACGCTTTCCGTTTTCCCGACGGCTTTGAACTGGGTGTTGCTTCTGCCGCCACCCAGATTGAGGGCGGCGACACCAACAACAGTTGGTACGACTGGGCCTGCGGCGGTCACATCAAGGACGGTTCGTCCCCCGTTGTGGCCAACGACCACTATAACCGCTGGCGCGAGGATCTGGAGCTGATGGCCGCCATGGGCATCCGCCACAGCCGCTTCGGCGTGGAGTGGAGCCGCATTGAGCCGGAAGAAGGCCGCTTTGACGAAGAGGCGCTTGCCCATTACCGCCAAGAGATCGCCGCCATGGTGCGCTCCGGCGTGCGTCCCCTTTTGACGCTGCACCACTTCACCAACCCCCGTTGGTTTGAGGCCATGGGCGCTTTTGAAAATGAGCGCTGCGTGGAACTGTACCTGCGGTTTGCCGAAAAGGTCGTGCGCACAGTGGGCGATCTGGTGAGCGAGTATATCACCATCAACGAACCCAACGTCTACACCATGAACGGCTATTTCGGCGGCGGCTGGCCCCCCGGCAAGAACTCCCTGCCCCTGTACTGCCGCGTGCTGACCCATCTGACCGCCTGTCACATCGCAGGCTATGAGATGATCCATCGGGTACGTCGGGAGATGGGCTATGACGACACCGCCGTCAGCTTTGCCAACCACCTGCGTGTTTTTCAGCCCCGTAACGCCGGCAATCCCCTGCACCGGGGCGCGGCGCGGATCGCAGAATGGGCCTTTCAGGGCAGCCTGAGCCGCGCCATGTGCGTAGGTGAACGGCGCTTCCCCATCGGAAAGCATCCTCTCATCCGAAAGGGCAAATGGTGCGACTTCCACGCCATCAACTACTACGCCCGATCCACCGTTTCCGGACTTGCCGACGGCGTGGCGGAGGGCTGCTGCCGCAACGATCTGGGCTGGGAGATCTACCCCGAGGGCATCGCCGAAGTCTGCCGTATGCTCTACGACATCACGCCCCTGCCCCTGTACATCACCGAAAACGGCACCTGCGACAATGCCGATGCCTTCCGCAGCCGCTATATCTACGAGCATCTCAAGGTGCTGTGCCAAAGCGGTCTGCCTGTACAGCGGTACTATCACTGGTGCTTCTGCGACAACTTTGAGTGGCTGGAGGGCGAGAGTGCGCGGTTCGGACTGGTTCACATCGACTATGCCACCCAAAAGCGCACCGTTAAGGAAAGCGGCCGATTCTACAGCGAGATGATTGCCCAGCGCGGCGTCAGCGAGGAACTGTACGAGCAATACTGCCGCCAAGACTATCACACCGCGGAGGAAAAACGATGAAGAATATGAAAAAAGATTGGTGGAAGGAATCCGTCGTCTACCAGATCTACCCCCGCAGCTTTTGCGACACCAACGGTGACGGCATCGGTGATATCCCCGGCATCATCTCCAAGCTGGACGAGCTGCAGGATCTGGGCGTGACGCTGCTGTGGCTCAGCCCCGTCTATCCCTCTCCCAACGAGGATAACGGCTACGATATCAGCGACTACTGCGGTATCCACCCCGACTTCGGCACCATGGAGGATATGGATCGCCTCATTGCCGAGGCCAAGGCCCGCGGTATGGGCATCATTATGGATCTGGTGATCAACCACACCTCCACCGCCCACCCCTGGTTCCAGGCCAGCCGCAATCCCGGAAGCCCCTACCGCAACTATTACTACTGGCGCAAGGGCGGCAAGAACGGCAAGCTGCCCAACAACTGGACAGGCTTCTTCGGCGAGAACTGCTGGGAGTATGACGAGCGCAGCGGCGAGTATTATCTGCACCTCTTTGCCCGTCACCAGCCCGATCTGAACTACTACGAGCCGAAGGTGCTGGAGGAGATCAAGAAGATCCTGCGCTTCTGGCTCGACCGCGGCATCGCAGGCTTCCGCTGCGATGTGATCAACATTCTGTGGAAGGATTCGCTGGAGTCCTCCCCCAAGAAACTGATCCTCACAGGCCTCGAGCACTACCACTCTCTGGAGGGAACGCACAATATCCTGCGTGAATTACGCGAGATATTGGACGAATATAACGCCTACAGCGTGGGCGAGACGGTTTTCGTCAACACGCAGATGGCCTGCAATCTGTGCGCGCCCGATCGCCACGAGCTGCACACCGTGTTCGGTTTTGAGCACATGGAGTGCGATCAGAAGGTGGTCAAGTGGTTCAAGACACCTCACCGCTGGGGCAAGTTTATGACCACGCTGGCGCGCTGGCAGGAGGAAGTGCCGTGGAACACGGTGTACCTCGAGAACCACGATCAGCCTCGCTCCATCCCCCGTTTCGGCTCCAAGCGCTATCATATGGAGTCGGGCAAGCTGCTCTCCACGCTGCTGCTGACCCTCAAGGGCACGCCCTACATCTATCAGGGTCAGGAGATCGGTATGGACGACTTCGACTTCACCTCTATGGACGAGGTGCGGGATGTGGAGTCTGTGAACATCTACGCGCTGCTCAAGCGGCTGCACTTCCCCAAGAAGCTGCGCTGGAAGATGATACAGGCCACCAGCCGCGACAATGCCCGCACGCCTATGCAGTGGGACCGCACGCTGAACGCGGGC
>JAZKYM010000105.1:0-20532 GCA_045612165.1 Vescimonas sp. | reverse complement strand
AAGAAGATGATGGGGATGATCATGCACAGCACGGCGCCGGCCAGCTGACGGCCGTAGGTGGGCGTCTCGTGGTCAACCAGCAGTGCCATACCAATCTGCACGGTGTAGTTCTCGGGAGAACGGGACACCAGCAGGGGCCACAGATAGGAGTTAAAGACACCGATGAAGGTGGTGATGGACAACGAAGCAATGGTGGGGATAGACAGAGGCACGGCGAACTGCAGCATATAACGGATCTCGCCGCAGCCGTCCATCATGGTGGCCTCACGCATCTCGCCGGGGAGGCTCAGATAGCTCTGGCGCATCATGAAGATGAAGTTGCAGCTGGTCAGCGACACGATGGTCAGACCCAGCATGCTGTTCACCAGACCCATGTTGCGCACCGTCAGGAAGTTACAGATGGTGCACACTTCGCCGGGCACCATCATGGCGATCAGAATGATCTGGAAGAGGGTGTCCTTGCCCTTAAACTTGAAGAAAGCGAAGGCATAAGCGGCGAGGCAGGCGGTGATGCTCTGTGCCACGATGACGATCAGGCACATCTCCAGCGAGTTGGTCACGTACTTGAGGATGGGGATGTTTTTGAACACCCACGCATAGTTCTCAAAGGTGAAGAACTCAAAGAAGGTCTGCAACGTAGGCAGGCCCAGCACCTTGTTGTTGGGCAGGAAGCTGAAGAAGAATGCAATCAGCACGGGGAATACGAAGCAGATACCCAGCACTGTTTTCCATGCCACGCCGCGGCGCTGCTTTTTCAGTCGGGCCGATACCGGAACATTGACGGTCTTTCTCACTGATAATGCACCACCTTTTTCTCGAGAATGAACTGTACGCGAGTCACCAAGAAGATCAGCACGCACAAAATCAGAGAGTAAACGCAGGCCGTCTCAAAGCGAGTCTCCAGAATAGCCGACTGGTAGATGGTACCGCTGAGCACTCGCAGGCCCTCTTCGTTGGTACCGAAGAGCATCTTGATCATGGTGAAGGACTTGAAGGCCGTCAGGATGTTGAGGAACACCACGTAGAACACCTGGGGAGACGCGATGGGCAGATAGATCTTGAAGAACTTAGTCCATGCGCTGGCGCCGTCCAGATTGGCGCTTTCAATCAAGTCATCCGGCACGTTTCGGAAGCCCACCAACAAGTAGATGAAGCTGGTACCGCAGTTACACCAGCAAACCAGAACCGCCAAACAAATGATCTTATAGACATCGTGACCCAGCCAGTTGATCTGGGTACCCAGCAGGCCGTTGAGCATGCCGTTGTAGCCGAAGATATAACCACCCACAGCGGCGATAGGCGCGGTAGCCAGTGCCAGAGGCAGGGAGAACATGGTCTGATAACCGCGGCTGCCCTTTACCGGGTCAACGCACAAATAGGCCAGAACCAGGGCCAGACAGAAGGTACCCACACAGATCAGGGAGGCGTACACCAGCGTGTCGCCGATGGTCTCTTGAATCATGCCGCTCTGCCACAGGCGGATATAGTTGCCGAAACCGACAAACTTCTTGGCGTTACCCAGACGGTCAGCCATGAAGAAAGTCAGGTAGATGCTTCGCAAAAAGGGATAGAAAGTAAACACTGCCAACGACAGCATCACCGGCAGCAGGAACAGATATCCCAACGGCTGGTTTTTGATCTTTCTTCCCGCAACTGCCGTCAGTTGGGGTTGTTTGTTCTTTCTCATATCTTCCTCCTTTGGTCATTGCGCAGGCTCTTTCGGATCGCTTGTCGGTTTTCGCCCTCCCGCGCTATGATTTACGGGCCTCTTTTTTCTTGTTGCCTACATCAAACATTGTCAATATTGTCACACATTCGCCACATCACCGCAGTATTGACAAAATTATGACAAATAAACAGAAAAGTTTGACAACTTTTCTAAAGAATATCATTGATATCTTTTCAAGTCAAGCGCCCGTTCTATGCCTTTGCCAATTTCTCTATAACGCCCAAACCGCCCAATCTTTTATGGTCATTTTCTCCAATTCCATTCCTTTAATATTGTCACTTTTTGCTAACTTTTTATTGACTTTGTCATTTTTTGACGCTATAATATTTTTGTGAGATGATAATTTTTTCACAAATCGGCGTGTGGAGTGATTTGGCTTGAAAAATACCCGTATTATGGAAATGAAAAAGCTGTTTCTGAACAAAAAGCAGCTTTTGAACAAGGATTTGTGCGATACGTTCGGCGTTTCCATCGAAACGGTCCGGCGTGATCTGAATATTTTGGAACAGGAGAATTTTATTCAGAAAGTCTACGGCGGTGCCCGACTGGTGGAAAACACCAACATCCCCGACAACATTGAGGCGTGGGACACCCGACTGAAGAAGAATGAACTATTCAAAAAAAGCATCGCTGAACGGGTGGCCGACCTGATCCCTGACGGTTGTACCGTGTTTCTGGACACGGGTACGTCGGTATTCGAGGTAATCCCTCTGCTGCGAGAGAAGAAAAACCTGACAGTTTTGACCAACTCTCTGCGCGTTGCCACAGAACTGGCCCTGTGTGACAGCTTCTCGGTATATAACATCGGCGGTCTGGTCAAACGCGAGACACTCACCAGCGTGGGACTGTTTGCCAAGGAGTTTCTCGCCTCTTTCTACCGCATCGACTTCGCCGTCCTCTCCTGTGACGGTTTCGTGCCCGAACGCGGCACCACCGAGTACTCCAGCGAAATCGCCGAGTTCAAGCAGCTGATCATTGACAAAACGGCCCACATTATCGCCGTGGCCGACCATACCAAGTTCGGCATTACCGGCAGCTGCTATTGCTGCCCCACCGAGAAAATCGGCACACTGGTCACCGACTCTCTGGTGCCGGCTGCCGCTGTCTCCCATCTGACAGACCGCGGTGTGCAGGTGGTGCAGACCTCCTCCGGCGACTTCTTATCATAACACGACAAAAAGATTCCGCATCTTCTCACAAAGATGCGGAATCTTTTTTCATTTCTTAAACATGCATACCCGGCGCACCTGTTCTTCGCCGCTGACCAGCGCTTCGAGCACCTGTGCCACACCGTCTTCGTTATTGGTAGGGCCTACGCAGGCGGCTGCCGCCTTTGCCTCATCACAGGCATTGCCCATAGCCACGCCCACACCGGCGCTGCGCAGCATGGTCACATCGTTGCCGCCGTCGCCGAAAGCCATCACCTGTGCCGGCTGCAGCTGCAAAATCTCCGCCAGCTGCATTAAGCCCTGTCCCTTGGTAGCCGCCGGCATATTGACTTCCAGATTGTAGGGATAGGCCGTAACAAAGGTGTACTGGGGGAACTTTGCCTCCAGCCGCGCCATTTCCCTGTCGCGTGTGGCGGTATCCTTGTAGATGGACTGCACTTTCCACACCGACTTGCCGCGCCGCCGCAGCGCACCGCGGAAATCGTCAAAGGGCTGACGGTTCACCTTTAAGAAGGCGCGGTGGGATTCCACCGGCACAAACTCGTCAATGGCGTCATAATGGCTGCGCGGTGTCCATGCGCCGTCGCTGAGGTAGCAGTCGTAGTAGACCTCCTCTTCATCCATGGCATCATACAGCGCCAGCGCCTCTTCCAGCGGAATGTCTGCCTGAAACAGCAGTTCATCGTTCCACTTGTCGTAAATACCGGCGCCGTTGCACAGCACGAAGTAGCGGATGAAAGGAAGCTCACGGATCTCCTCCGGCACCGCCAGAAAGTTGCGGCCGCTGATTACCGCCAGATTTACACCTGCATCCGCTGCCAAACGCAGCGCATCAATGGTGCGTTGACGTACCTTTCTCTCATCGTCCAGCACCGTGCCGTCCAGATCCAGGCCTACCAAACGGATATCCATACCTTGTTCCTCCTCTTGCGCCGCTTTACGCAAACGCGGCGCCATCTCCATCAGACGAAGTTCTCCTTTTTCCACCGCAAAGGTGCGCACCATACCGCCGGCACACCAAATGGTCATCTCACCCCGCCGTTCCCGATCAAAAAGCCAGCGATTGGCCGGGGCGCTGCGGTTCTCGCTCCAGTAATACCGCTCCCACGTGCTGCACCACAGGGTGTGTCGGGCAGCTACCGTTTCGTAGAGAAGCGGCGCAGGAGCGTTGTTATAATGTCCGTGATGGGATGCCTGCAGCACATGGCAGTTCAACGCCGTGGGATACAGTGTCGTCAGTACGCTGCCGCCTGTCACCGAGCAATCGCCCAGCAGCAGGAAGTCGGTGTCGCCCAAATGCAGCCGACAGGCCAGCGACGTGTCGTTAAAGCTCCAGATCTCCTCCGGCGCCGCCAGCTCCGCCGTATACAACACCGTCAGTTCCGCACCGCCCAGCTGCAGCTGCTGACCGGGATGGGCGCGGATTACCTGCGGCGCAGGGGCAATGCCTGCCACACAGCGCTTCAGCCGATCCTTCCAGCTGGGGTCGGCAACGCCTCCCACCATGCTCTGCCAAAAGATCTCATCACCGGGCAGATGCACGACCAACCACTCCAACACCGCGTCCTTGGCCCACGGTCCCTGCCAGAAGGCCAGAAACGCCTCCATATGGTCACCGTGGGCGTGGGTCAGTACCCACGCAGCAATGCGCAGCGGTGCCCCTCCGCTCAGCCGCAGCATCGTGCGGTGCAGATCTGCCGCATCGTCGGTGTAGCCGCCGTCAATGACCAGCAGCCGTCCGTCTTCTAGGCGGAATACCAGCGCCGCGCCGTTTTGCATCGTATCGCAGCCGGTTCCCATCTGTGCCAGCTGCGGCTGCCACGCTTTGACACCGCAGCCCCCATCCAATTCCGGTGCTGCTTCGTCATCAATGGCAAGGCGCACCGTATGATTTAGCGCAGGGGTATCCATCAGCGTCAGGGTGAAACGTTCGCTTTGGAAGGTGGCATAGCGCGCGCTGTCAATCCGCGTCTCTCGCAGGCGTGTGAAGCCTACCGCCGTCAGCTTGGCGGCGTAGCTGTCGTATGTTTCCTCTGCTGCAGTACGCCAGACTGCCAGTTCAGAGCCGTCGCCATCCACCGTGGCCAGCAGTTCTCCTGCAAAGGCAGGCAGCTGTGCCAGGCGGCACTCCCTCCCTCGCGGTGCTCCGACCGTATTGTCGAAGATATCACAGCCGGTAGGCAGCATCTTTCCTTGCAGTCGGAACGCACCGCCCTTTTCCTCGGCGTGGTTATGGGCAATGGTGCTGCGGTGTATTTTCAGATCGCCGCCGCTCTCCACAAAGCCGGCGCCGCCCACAGCGGCACGGTTGTGGCAAATGGCGCAGCGCTCCATCCGCCCACGGCAATCGGTGCTGCCGTAGATGCCGCCGCCAAAACCGCTGTTGCAGCCGCCCTGTATCGTTACATATTGTAAATGGATGTCCGCGCCGCGCAGCTCCACCAACGCTCCGTCACGGCATCTTCCGCCGCCATCAATGGCCAGCGGCGCCTCTTCCGCGCCGGTCACGCAGCATGCCGCCATGATGCGCAAAGCTGCGCCGGTGTTCTCCGCCCAAATGGTGCGCTGCCGGCCGTCAGTCGTCAGTTCAACGGCCTTGTCCAGCACCAGTGTCTGATGCAGATGCACATCTGCGTGAAGCTGCAGCTTGTCGCCGTCCTGCGCCGCCGCCACAGCGGATGCCAAGTCCTCATATCGGCTGCCGCCGCAGCTCACAACACCCTTTTCCGTCGCCATGCCCTTGCCTCCTTCTCCATAGCCGACAAAATTGCCAGCCTTTTCTTTTCGCTCAGTATAAATAACCGCCCACTGTTTGTCAATCTCATCCGCCATTTTCCCAAAACACGGCAATTCTGTCACTCTTTACACCGCAGTTCGCCTCCACATTGACAAAATGCGCGGTGCCGTTTTATAATACAGTGCATAAACCTCGTCAATCTTTGCAAAATCGCACAGGGAGGCCTACCATGTCCGGCTATTATTTAGGTATCGATCAGGGCACTACGCTGACCACCGCCGTCCTCGCCGATGAGCGCTGGCAGATCGTTGCCAAAGCGTCTGTGGCACATCGGCAGCACTATCCTGCTCCGGGATGGGTGGAACACGATGCCATGGAGATTTATGAAAACTGTCTTGCTGCCACCGCGCAGGTACTGCGTCAGGCAGGCGCCTGCGTCCACGATATTATTGCCCTCGGCCTTGACCACCAAGGTGAAACATGCGTGGTCTGGGACAAGGAAACCGGTCTTCCCATTCACAACGCCATCGTCTGGCAGGACCGCCGCACCGCCGATGTCGCCGAAGCGCTGAAAGCCGCACGCGGCAGTGAAATCCGTGATATCTGCGGTATGCTGCCTGATGCCTATCACAGTGCCACCAAGATCGGCTGGATTCTGGACCATGTGCCCGGCGCAAGAGCACGGGCCGAAACGGGCGAACTGCTGGCAGGTACCCTTAACACATGGCTTTTCTGGAAGATGTCCGGCGGTACCGTCTATAAAACCGACCCTGCCAGTGCCAACTGCACCATGTTGATGGATATCCGCACCACCGAGTGGAGCGACACGCTGGTGGAGCTGATGGATATCCCCCGCGGCTGCCTTGCCGAGATCTGCGACAACAACCATCTCTTTGGCTATACCAGTCCCGACGCGTTTTTAGGCGGCCGCGTGCCCATCGCCGGCTGCACCACCGACTCCCCTGCCAGTCTCATCGGCGGCGGCTGCGTAGGTAAAGGTATTTTGAAATGCTCCTACGGAACCGGCAGCTTCATGACGCTGCAGACCGGCTCGGACGTAGTTATTTCCGACAAAGGACTTTTCTCCAGTTGCCTGTGGCGGCTCAACGGTATCCCCTCTTACCGGCTGTATGGCTCGTCCTATATCGCTGGCGCCGCCGTAGAGTGGTTGAAAAACGGCATCGGCATCATCGAAAGCGCCCGGGACACCGAGGCTATGGCCCTCTCCGTGCCCGACAGCGGTGACGTTTACTTTGTCCCTGCTTTCGCCGGTCTTGCCACCCCTTACTGGGATCAGTATGCCCGTGGCATGTTCATCGGTATCACCGGCGGCACCACACGGGAGCACATGGTGCGCGCCGTGCTGGAAGGCGTGGCATTTCAGGTGGCCAACTGCTACCGAACCATGCGCAGTGAATTCGGCTCCGACATCCGCTTCATGCGAGTGGACGGCGGCATGGTAGAAAACCGCTTCGTCATGCAGTTCCAGTCGGATCTTTTGGGCATCCCTGTGCAAGTTCCTTGCGAAAAGGAGACGGCCGCTTTCGGCTCAGCGTGCCTGGCCGGCTATACCATGGGTGCACTGCCCTCTTTGGAATGCGTGAAGGACTTCGTCCATCTTAAAGACGACTATCAGCCGCTCATGTCCGAAGACCAGCGCAACACTCGGTTGGACCGCTGGCTGCAGGCGGTGGATCGCTGCCGCGGCTGGGTGAAATAACAGTGGGACACCGTTTGTCATCCTGCCGGCATCTGTCAAATAGAATATTTCAGCAAGAAAGGAGCGCCTGAGGCGCTCCTTTCTCGTCATTCATGTCGATTCTTTTGTTTCATGCGCCGTACCGCCGACGACGGCACTCTCCTTGGCGGCAACGTTGCCCCACATCACTTTTGCGGCAAAGTCTCCAGATAGTGGATAAACTGCTGCGCCACGCGACCGGAGAAACCGCGGTGGCGGCGCTCCCACGTGTTGGCCATATTCAGCAGCTCCTGCTGCTCCATCTCGATGCCCTTGCGCCGGGCCAGCGCCAGAACGATCTGATGATACTCTTTCTGGGTCGGCGCATTGTAGCTGATCTTCACGCCAAAACGGGCGGCAAGAGATGTCTTTTCCTCCACCGTATCGGAGCGGTGGATATCGCCGCTATGCTCCATATCGGTGCGGTCGTTCCACGTATCGCGCACCAGATTGCGCCGGTTGGACGTGGCGTAAATCAGCACGTTGTCGGGCCGCGTCTCCACACCGCCTTCAATGACCGCCTTGAGGAACTTATACTCCACCTCGTTTTCCTCAAAGGAGAGGTCATCGATAAAGATGATGAAGCGGTAGTTCCGGTTCTTGATGTACCCCATCACAGCAGACAGATCCTGAAACTGGTGCTTATACAGCTCAATCATACGCAGGCCGCGGTCATAATACTCGTTGATCAGCGCCTTGACGCTGGTGGACTTACCGGTGCCGGCATCACCGTACAGCAGCACATTGTTGGCACTCTTCCCCTCCAGAAACGCCTCCGTATTGCGGCGCAAATCCTGCTTTTGCTTGTCGTAACCCAGCAGGTCATCCAGCACGACACCGTCAATGTTGCTGATGGGGAGATAGTCGATACGCCCGTTTTCCCGACTGATGCGGAACGCACGGTTCATGGCAAAGACTCCATAACCGTACTGTTTATAGTAGTCAGTGACGATCCGGAACAGTTCCTCGGTATCCTGTGCCGCCGTCAGTTCACGGCGCAGAGACTGCACCTGCAAACTGACATCCCGATTATACATACGCTCGCGCTTGGGAATGGCGCGGTAATCACAGATGGTAGAAAAGCAGTTGATGCCCAAATCCTTCTCAATGGCAGAGAAGTCAAAGTCCATCAGACGGCGGAACACGGCAAAATCCTGCTTGGCGAAGATGTTCACGCTGCCTTCACGGGCCCCGGTTCGCTCGCAAGTTCGGGTGAAGGAGTTCTCGTTGGTCATCAGTAGCCACGTCAGATAGCACTGCCACAGATTCTCGTCAAATCCGCAGGCGGTGGCCAGATCCAGCAGTTTTTTGATCTGCGTATAGATCCGTCCAATCAGCGCATCCCTGTCACAGGTGCCCTCTTCCCAATCCCGAAAAATCTGTGCCAGCTGAACTAAAATTTCATCTTCACCCAGATCGCTGAACAACAGCAGGTGAGAAATCTCACGGTACATACATCTCAAATCCTCTCTTGGAGTTTCCGGAAACAGTTATTCCAAAATGGCACCCTTATCGGCGGAAGAAACCATTTTGGCATAGCGGGCCAGATAGCCGCTCTTGATCTTAGGTTCGGGGCAGACCCACTTGGCGCGGCGCTCAGCCAGTTCTTCATCGCTGACCTTCACACAGATGCTGCAGGCAGGGATATTGATGGAAATGATATCTCCTTCCTGCACCAGACCGATGTTGCCGCCGGAAGCGGCCTCGGGAGAGACGTGGCCGATGGAAGCACCACGGGTAGCGCCGGAGAAGCGACCGTCCGTGATGAGGGCAACGTCCTTGTCAAGTCCCATACCGGCAATGGCCGATGTGGGATTGAGCATCTCGCGCATGCCGGGGCCGCCCTTGGGACCTTCGTAGCGGATAACCACCACGTCGCCGGCCACGATCTTGCCGGCATAGATGGCGGCAATGGCGTCGTCCTCCGAGTCAAACACACGGGCAGGACCCTCGTGGACCATCATCTCAGCCGCCACGGCGCTCTGCTTGACCACGCAGCCATCGGGAGCCAGATTACCCTTCAGCACAGCAATACCGCCGGTCTTGGCGAAGGGGTTGTCCAGAGGACGGATGACCTCGGGATTGCGGTTAACAACACCGGCCAGCTTCTGGCCCACCGTCTCACCGGAGCAGGTCATCACGTCGGTATCCAGAAGACCATGCTTATTCAGCTCGGCCATGACGGCGCTGACACCGCCGGCGCGGTCCAAATCTTCCATGTAGGTATCGCCGGCAGGTGCCAGATGACACAGGTTGGGGGTCTTGGAGGATATCTCATTTGCCATGTCGAAGCTCAGCTCAATGCCGCACTCGTGGGCAATGGCAGGCAGATGCAGCATGGTATTGGTGGAACAGCCGATGGCCATGTCAACCGTCTCGGCGTTGTGGAAGGCAGCCTCGGTCATAATGTCGCGAGGACAAATATTCTTTTCCACCAGTTCCATAATCTTCATACCGGCGTGCTTGGCAAGGCGCAGACGGGCGGAATGGACGGCAGGAATGGTGCCGTTGCCGGGCAGCGCCATACCGATGGCCTCGGTGAGGCAGTTCATGGAGTTGGCGGTATACATACCGGAGCAGGAACCGCAGGTGGGGCAGGCGTTGTTTTCATACTCCTCCACACCGGCTTCATCCAGCTTTCCTGCGTAGTAGGCACCCACCGCCTCAAACATGTGGCTCAAACAGGTGCGGCGACCGTCGTTGAGCGTACCGGCCAGCATAGGGCCACCGGAGACAAAGATGGTGGGGATGTTGACACGGGCAGCGGCCATCAGCAGGCCGGGCACGTTTTTATCGCAGTTAGGGATCATCACCAGGCCGTCAAACTGGTGGGCCATGGCCATGGCCTCCGTGGAGTCTGCGATCAGGTCACGGGTCACCAGAGAATACTTCATGCCCACGTGGCCCATGGCGATACCGTCGCACACGGCGATGGCAGGAAACTCCACAGGGGTGCCGCCGGCAGCGCGGATACCGGCCTTGACCGCCTCGGCGATCTTGTCCAGATTCATGTGGCCGGGGACGATCTCGTTATAAGAGCACACCACACCGATCATGGGGCGCTCCAGTTCCTCCTTCGTATAGCCGAGGGCATAGAGCAGCGAGCGGTTCGGTGCGGCAGGAATGCCTTTTTTCGTAACATCGGAACGCATGGTAAAACCTCCTGTAAGGAAATGGCGAAAAGACCGTCAGCCCAATAGAGTGGCGGCCTTTTCACATGTTATTTAGTTGGACGCGGTGTCGGGGTCGGTGTCGTCGCCCCACAGCATGTTGCGGCGCAGCTCGGCACCGACAACTTCCATGGGATGCTTGGCCAAAATGTCGCGGGTGGCGTTGAAGAAGCAGCGGCCGGTCTGGTTCTCGGCGATCCACTTACCTGCAAAAGTACCGTTCTGGATCTCGGTCAGAACGGCCTTCATGTTCTTCTTGGTCTCCTCATAGGGCAGAATACGGGGACCGGAGACATATTCACCGTACTCGGCGGTATCGGAGATGGAATAGTTCATCATGGCAACGCCGCCCTTGTTGATCAGGTCGATGATCAGCTTCATCTCATGGATGCACTCGAAGTAAGCGTTCTCGGGAGCGTAACCGGCCTCAACCAGCGTCTCGAAGCCCAGCTTCATCAGTTCCACCACACCGCCGCACAGAACGGCCTGCTCACCGAACAGGTCGGTCTCCGTCTCATCCTTGAAGGTGGTCTCCATCACGCCGCCGCGGGCAGAACCGATACCGGCAGCATAGGCCAGACCGATGTCATGGGCCTTACCGGTGGCATCCTGATGCACAGCCAGCAGGCAGGGCACACCCTTACCGTTGACATAGGTGGAGCGCACGGTATGGCCGGGACCCTTGGGGGCGATCATCAGCACGTCGATGTCGGCGGCAGGAACGATCTGCTTGAAGTTGATGTTGAAGCCGTGGGCAAACATCAGGGCGTTGCCGGCTTCCAGATGGGGAGCAATATCCTTCTTATACAGGGCGGCCTGTGCCTCATCATTGACCAGAATCATAATGATGTCGCCCCACTTGGCAGCCTCGGCCACCGTCTTGACCTGCAGACCGGCCTGTTCGGCCTTGGCCCAGTTCTTGCTGCCGGCGCGCAGACCCACGCACACATCGCAGCCGGATTCCTTCAGGTTCAGTGCATGGGCATGGCCCTGAGAGCCGTAACCGATGATGGCAATCTTCTTACCGTCCAGCTTGCCGAGGTCACAGTCCTTCTCATAGTACATTCTTGCCATAGTTATATTCCTCCCGTAACTTGTTATTGTCGTAAATCGTATTGCTGCCGCGTTCGATGGCGATGGTGCCCGTCTTTGCGATCTCCATAATACCGAAATCCTCCAGCATACGGATGAGCGCTTTGAGCTTGTCGGGACTGCCGAACACGTAAATGGTCAACGCCTCTTTGTCCACGTCCACAACCTTGGCGTGGAAAATATTGGCCAGCTGCAGCACCTCGTCTCGCTCCGTGCGGCTGGTTGCGCGCACCTTCACGAAGGCGTTTTCCTGTCGGATGCTGGTCTCCTCGTCCAGAATCTTCACCGCCTGCACCGGCAGCAGTTTGCGGCACTGAGCAGCGATCTGCTCGAGCATCAGCTCGTCGGCAATAATCTCAATGGAGATACGGGTGATGCCGGGTCGGTCCGTAGCACCGGAGACAATAGACTCGATGTTATAGCCCTTCCGGGAAAAGAGACGGGCCACCTGACTGAGTACGCCGGGCACATCTTCTACCAGCATAGAGAGCGTATAGAGCTTCTTCTGGGGATCAAATTCTTTTTTCACAGGCTTCGTCCCTCCTTCTCCGTCAGCAGGAATTGTGTGATGGGCGAACCGGCCGCCACCATGGGGCGCACCATTTCGTCAATATCCAGCACGCAGTCGATGACAGCGCCGGTACCGCAGACCAGTGCGTCGGCAAAGGCCCGTTCCATCTCCTCACGGGTCGTTACACGGTAGCCGCGCAGACCGTAGGCCTCTGCCAGTTTGACAAAATCAGGGCCGCGGTCCAGGGTGGTCTGGGAAAACCGCTTTTGATAAATCAGGTTCTGCCATTGGCGAACCATGCCCAGCGTGCCGTTATTGAACACCACGCTGATCACCGGCAGGCCGTAGTGCTGCACCGTACACAGCTCGTGGCAGTTCATGCGGAAGCATCCGTCACCCGTCACATGGATCACGCGCTTGTCGGGATTGCCCATCTGTGCGCCGATGGCAGCACCCAAGCCGAAGCCCATGGTGCCGAAGCCGCCGGAAGTCAGCAGCTGGCCGGGATAGCTGAAGTGGAGATACTTGATGCTCCACATCTGGTGCTGGCCCACATCGGTGGCCACGATGGCGTCCTGTGCCTGGGTGCGGATCACTTCCAACACCTGCTGGGGTGTCAGCTTCTCGCTCTCCTCAGCGACGGAGGGGGCACGCAGCGGCAGAATCCGTTCTTTCCACTGGCGGTGATTATACTGGGGCAGTCTGGCATTGAGCATCTCCAGCACCACACCGGCTTCGCCAATAATATGGTGGTCGGTCAGCACGTTTTTGTCGATCTCCGCGCGGTCAATGTCAATCTGGACGATCTTGGCCTGTTGGGCAAAGGTCTTGGGATCCAGCGCCACGCGGTCGGAAAAACGGCAGCCCACGGCGATCAGCAGGTCGCACTCGTCACAGGCTACATTGGACGCCTGTGAGCCGTGCATACCGATCATGCCGGTGGTCAAAGGATGGCTGCCGGGAAATCCGCCGCCGCCCATCACCGTGATGGCCACAGGGGCATCCATCCGCTCTGCAAACGCGCGGAACTGGGCATCTGCCCTGCCGCGCACCACACCGCCGCCGCAGATCAGCAGCGGCCGCTGCGCCTGCGCGATCATATCCAGCAGCGTGTCGATGTCCTCACTGTCCACCTGCGGTGCTTTGAGCTGATGGCTGGCATTCAGGCGGCGGATGCTGTCGCAGTTGCGGTTCTCCTGCCAGGGGATGAACTCATAGTCCACCATCTCGGTGGGCGCCGTTACATTCTTCAAAAAGTCGATGAGCACCGGGCCGGGGCGGCCGCTGGCAGCCACCGCGAAGGCCTGACGCATCACATCGGGGATGGTCTGGGCATCGCGCACCAGAAACGCCGCCTTGGTGATAGGCATGGCAATACCGGTGGAGTCCACTTCCTGAAACGCATCCTTACCCAGCAGATTCTCACCCACATTGCAGGTGATAAACACCACGGGAGAGGAATCCAGATAGGCCGTGGCGATGCCGGTGGTCAGATTGGTGGCACCGGGGCCGGAAGTGGCGAAGCATACGCCAACCTTGCCGGTGGCGCGGGCATAGCCGTCTGCCGCGTGGGCCGCGCCCTGTTCATGGGCAGTCAGCACATGGGTGATTTTTCCCTGATAATGGTACAGTTCATCATAGAGATTCAAAATCGTGCCGCCCGGATAGCCGAAAATCGTGTCCACTTCCTGTTCCAGCAGACACTCCATAATAGCCTGTGTTGCGCGGATCTTCAATTCATACGCCTCCTTATACGCCCGTCAAAGAACAGGCGAAGATAGTAAAGTAGTTCTCCCGAAAGTCAAATCACGCCGCCGCCCTTTTGCACGGCAATGATACCCGTACGGGCAACTTCCAGAATAGAGTAGGGCCGCATCATGGTCTGGAACGTATCCAGCTGATCCGGCGTGTCGGAAATCTCAAAGGTCATTCTCCCTTGCTTTGAAAACAAAAAAGTCGTAACCCTTTCTTCGGGTCACGACTCTGGGATGATTTTACAAAACCCTGCGACCCTCTTTTGGTGCGTCAGCAGGAAATTCGGGAGGTTCCCTTTATGTGAACATGACCAAAAGCACTATTCTTTTTCCGGACCAGATCTACCAGTACCAGAACCAGAATAATGCAAATCAACAGGATGCTCAGCATGGTCATCATGTTCATAAGGCCTCCATCGCCGTTACGGCGATTCATAACTATGCACTTAACTGTTGCATGTCGATTTTCCTGTATTATACCTATCAAGTTGCACAATCGCAACATGAATTTATGAAAAAGCAACTTTATGTGAGATTTAACGAAAAACCGTCGCTTTCCCCTCCCCATATAAACTAAACTGACAAAGAAAGTGCCGTGCAAAAAACGAGTTCTGTCTCGGCACACAATATCACGCCGCCAGCCCACAGCACAGCGGCAGCGCGCTGCTGAAATGAAAATTCATTCTTGACAAATAGATACCTGTCCTGTATCGTTAGGGGCAACAAAACGAACAAATACGATGACAGGGAAAAAGTCCTTTCGGGACGCTTCAGCGAGTTGCCGGTTGGTACGAGGCAATACAGAGCGGAAGGATGTCACTGGCCCTCGAGTATTTCTGCTGAGACGGTTGGTTTAGGCAGAAACGGGTTTCCTCACCGTTACCAGAGAGGCGGAATTCGCACACATTGTGCCGATGCCGGAAGTGGGCAAGCAATTGCCAAGCAGAGTGGTACCGCGGAAGCATAGGCTTTCGTCTCTTCGCATGAAAGAGACGAGAGCTTTTTGTTTTTTTGTAAGTGATTTTTGATACATCGACCAGGAGGAACACAGTATGAAGCGCATCAAAATTTTTGACACTACGCTGCGTGACGGCGAGCAGTCCCCCGGCTGCAGCATGAATCTTCCCGAGAAAATCGAGATGGCCAAGCAGCTGGAAAGACTGGGCGTGGATATCATCGAGGCCGGCTTTGCCATCGCCTCCCCCATGGATCACAAGAGTGTCAAAGCCATTGCCGCCGCAGTGACCAACTGTTCCGTTGCCTCTCTGGCTCGCTGCGCCAAGAGCGATATTGATGCCGCATGGGATGCCGTAAAAGAGGCCAAACACCCTCGCATTCACGTGTTTCTGGCCACCAGCGACATTCATATGAAATATAAGCTGCGCATGACCCGGCAGCAGGTGCTTGAGCGCATCAGTGAAATGGTGGCTTACGCCAAGAGCTTCTGCGACGACATCGAGTTCTCCGCCGAGGATGCGTCCCGTTCCGACTGGGCCTTTCTGGCGCAGTGCTATTCCAACGCCGTAGCCGCCGGCGCCACCACGCTGAACGTACCGGACACCGTGGGTTACTCCGCTCCCAACGAGATGGCCGCCCTGATCCGCTACCTGAAAGAGCATGTGGCAGGCGTGGAAAATGTGGATATTTCCGTCCACTGCCACAACGATCTGGGCATGGCGGTGGCCAACTCTCTGGCCTGCATCGAAGCCGGTGCCACACAGGTGGAGTGCACCGTCAACGGCATCGGCGAGCGCGCCGGCAACGCCAGTCTGGAAGAGCTGACCATGGCGCTGCACACCCGTCGCGACTACTATCAGGCGGAAAGCGGCATCAATACCCGTCAGATCTACCGCTCCAGCAAGCTTTTGAGCAACATCACCGGTGTGTCGATCCCTCCCACCAAGGCCATCGTTGGCGCCAACGCCTTTGCCCACGAGTCCGGCATCCACCAGCACGGCATCATTGCCAATTCCCAGACATACGAGATCATGAACTCCGCCGATGTGGGCATCCCCCAAAACACCATGGTGCTGGGCAAGCACTCCGGAAAACACGCGCTGCGCGAAAAACTGCTCTCCATGGGCTACGAACTGAGTGATGAGGAACTGGAGAACGTGTTCACCCGTTTCAAGATCATGGCCGACAAGAAAAAGAACCTCACCAGCAGCGATATCGAGGCCATGGTGCTGCACCGCCGCAACATCACCATCGGCTCTTGCCGCCTGATGAGCCACGTGGTCAACGCCGGCCACGGTGTCCCCAACACCTCTTTCATCCGCCTGCAGCGTGATGAGGACATCATGGAAGACGTGGCCATCGGTGCCGGTCCTCTGGATGCCTCCTTCAAGGCCATCAACCGCATGCTGGGTCTGGATCTGCGGTTGGAGAGCTTCAGTCTCCACGCCGTTACCGACGGTGAGGACGCCATGGGCGAAGCCGTGGTGAAGGTCACCGCGCCCGACGGCCAGAGTTACACCGGCACAGGCCTTTCCACCGATATCATCGAGTCCTCCATCCGCGCCTACGTCAACAGCATCAATAAGATGATCGAAGCCACCACCTGAAAGAAACGCGCACCGTAGGAGCGGCGACGACTCGGAAAATTCCGGCTTCTCATGCAGGTCTTAAATGTGTCCGGGCCGGGCAACTGATTCAGGCAAAGTCGGTTCCGGTAACGGGTGCCGCCATCCGTCAGCAAATCGGATAACGAAAAACTGCACTGCAGAACCCTTTGTTCTGCAGTGCAGTTTCTTTTTTGCATTTAATCTGCCGTCAGCACCCAATGGGACAGATCATAGTCCAGCTTCAGAATATCGGCATAGCGCAGCTCGCCGTTGCCTTTTTCGTCATAGTGCACCGCGTAGGGGAGCTCCTGCGCGATGGACTGCCGGCCGTAGTTATCCGTCACCAGTGCCGCGATGCACAGTTGGTCGCCTTCGCCAAGCGTTACCTCCACCTCCGGCAACCGGAAGAATCGGGTGTCTCCCCAATCACCCACATAAGTGTCAGGCTGCTGGCACTCCTCGCCCCACGCCACCAGCTTTTGGTTGACAAACACGCCCACTTGGATCTTCTCTGCCCAGATACGTCCGGCCCCTGCTACCTTGCTCTCGCTTACCCGCACATCGGCATACCGCAGTTCGCCCTCACCCAAAGACACCACACCTCCGGGCACTTTTGTCCAGTAGAAATGTGCCGTCACGTTCACATCAGGAACCGTGTCGTAAAAAAGGCCGGTATACGTATCCAGCAGCTGATTCTGCCGCGTGCCGTCGGGGTTGAGAAACACCACCGACAGTGAAATTTCGTCCGTCAAGTCCGTGGTGACCTCGGCGGAGAATACACCGCCGGTGGAAAGCTCCGCCGCCACCTCCACAGGACCTGCACCGCTGTTGACGAGGAACACGGCGTTCATGCCCTCCACGAATGTCTTCGGCACCGCCTGCATGCCGAACGTAGCCGTGTTGGCAAGCAGATCAATCCCCACCAGCTCCGTGCCGTAATCGGCCGTCAGCTCGTTCTGGGCTTTGAGGATCGCCTCCACGCGTCCTGCAATGCCGTTGATCTGGGTGTTTACCGACCAGTTTATCTCGTTCACCGCGTTCCGGAGACTGTTGTACTGGTTGTCCAGCCCGTCCAGACGGTTAAAGAGGTGAATACCCACCGCCACAACGATCGCCGCCGCCAGAATTTGCAGGCCGCGCCGCGGCTTTTTCGGCTTAGGCTGGGCAGCTAAATAGCGGCCGACGATCTCCTCCACCATCTTGATCTGCGTTTCGTTGAGCTCACCGCTGTCTTTGGGCACTTCAGCTTCCGCTTCCACGCCCAGCAGCCAGCCCACCGGCACTTCAAATAATTTCGACAGCGCCACCAGCTTTTCAATCTCCGGCAGCGCGGCATCAGACTCCCACTTATAAATGGCCTGACGGGAAACGCACAGCTTTTCGCCCAGCGCCTCCTGCGAAAGGCCCAATTCCTTTCTCTTTTGCGCGATGCGCTCACCTACGGTCATGTCACCGGCCTCCTTTCCTTTCTTTTCGCCTTCAGCATACCACATCTCCCACCCCAAATCCACCTACTACCACCTTCCTTTTTGTCAACCTGCAGTTAGCAACGCATGATTTTATCTTGACAACGAAAGTCTAATGCGTTAGACTGAATACAGGTAGTCTAACACATTAGACCAAAGGAGGGATTTCATGTCCACACCGAAAGTTTTTGAAAGTGAATACCGCTTCTGCCTGATCCTGTGGGAACACGAACCCGTCAACTCCACCCGTCTGGCACAGCTGTGCCGCGAAAAACTGGGCTGGAGCCGTACCACCACCTACACCGTCATCAAGCGCTTGTCGGAGCGAGGCGTGGTGAAAAACGAGAACGCCACTGTCACCTCACTGGTATCCAAAGAGGAGGTGCAGGCCGCCGAAATGGACGAGATGATGGAAAAGACCTTTGAAGGCTCCGTCCCTGCTTTCCTTGCCGCCTTTACCCGTCGGCAGAATCTGTCGGCCGATGATGTGGCCGCCTTGCGCCGTTATATTGACCAGTGGGAGGAGGACAGTCAATGAGTGTGCTGTTTCTCCATCTGCTCAACCGCGCTATCGCCGCCGGCTGGTTGGTTCTGGCCGTGGTAGCGCTGCGTCTTGCGCTGCGCCGTGCGCCGCGGCGCATCCACTGCGCCCTGTGGGGACTGGTGGGGCTGCGTCTGGTATGGCCATTCTCGCTGCCCAGCGTGCTGAGTCTGCTGCCCAGCGCCGAAACGGTATCTCCGCAGATCCTCTACGATCCCACCCCTGCTATCCACAGCGGCGTAGGCGTTGTAAATGCCACCGTTAATCCCATCCTCTCCCAGACCATGACGTCAACACCCGATGCCAGCGCCAATCCCTTGCAAATCTATACCGCCGTCGCCGCCGCCCTTTGGCTGGCAGTCGTTGTCGCTCTCCTGCTCTATACAGCCATCAGCTATTGGCGTACCCACCGCCGCGTGGCCACCGCCGTCATGACGGAGAGCGGCGTTTACCAATGTGACAGCATCACCACCCCCTTCCTGTTGGGGTTCATCCGTCCACGCATCTATCTTCCCTTTACCTTGGATCAGCAGCAGCGCCCGTATGTTCTGGCCCACGAACAGGCCCACCTGCGCCGCCGCGACCACTGGTACAAGCCCTTGGGCTGGCTGCTGGTGTGCGTGTTCTGGTTCCATCCGCTGCTGTGGCTGGCCTACGTGCTGCTGGGCCGCGACATGGAGCTGGCCTGTGACGAGGCCGTCATCCGCGCCATGAGCGCGGAGGAAAAGAAGTCCTATTCCCACGCACTTCTCTCCTGCAGTGCACCGCGCCGTACCATAACCGCCTGCCCACTGGCCTTCGGCGAAGTGGGGGTGAAGGAGCGCATCCGTGCCGTGCTGAACTATCGCAAGCCTGCCCTTTGGCTAACCATGCTGGCAGTCGTTGCCGCCGCCGCACTGGCTGTCTGCTTCCTCACCGACCCCCTGCCGCCCACCGAGCCGGCAGACCCCACGTTACCCGCCGTCACTTGGCCCTGTTCTCCCGCCGTCTCTGCCACGTGGGGCAGCGCCTTTTACTTCGACTTTGGCGAACTGGCATATACCCACATCGAAGCATCCTGTGATACAGGCGAGCTGTGGAACTTCTCCACCGAGGGCCATCTCAGCAACAACACCTCTCTCACCTTGGCGCACGGGCTGGCGCTGTGCTGGTCGCCTTACACCGATGCCGCCAGTTTCCAGAACACACCGGACGAAGCCACCGTTACTTTCACCGTCTATAACGGTAATCGCAAACTCTATACCGGCGCCATCCATCTCACCTGCACTTTGAGAAAAGACATCACGTCCATCTACGAAGCGCGGATGGACGGCGACCTGCGGATCCTGCGCGACACCATGGTGCCCGGTGCGCGGGTCATCACAAAGGAACAGTACGAAGACGCCGTTTCTCCCGAGAATATCATTTACTCCGGCGTAGACCTGGACCACGACGGCCGCAAAGAAAACATCCACGTCCACCTCAACGAAGCCGGCGACCGCTACAATCTGCTGGTGGTGGAAGACGGCACCCTTCTTTGGAGCACCTGCGCCGATCTGGCTCACGCCAACTGGAACACCGTATTACTGTACCGCTACCGCGGCAAGGACTATCTGATGCAGGAGGAAAACCTCCTTCGGGAAAATCAGCTCTGGCCGGTCAGCATCGGCGATAAAACGCTCCCCTATGACGAGGCCGTCAAGGTGATCACTGCCGATGCCCAGCTGCTTCTGTCCACTGAAAACGGAACCGCCGTCATCGGCCCCGTTCCCTCCACAGAAGTCTATTCCATCTATCCCTACAGCACGATTTATGCCGACTGACATAAAAAAGAGACCGCGATCGCGGTCTCTTTTTTCTTACCGATCTTTTAGCCGCCCGTCAGCGGTAACGGTCACCACCTGCCATGGCAGGAACTTCCCGCTCGCCTGAATAGCGCGCTTGGCGGCATTCTCCAAACCGCCGCAGCAGGGTACTTCCATGCGCACGATGGTCACGCTCTGCACATCATTTCCGGCGATGATGGCCGCCAGCTTTTCGGCGTAGTCCACGCCGTCCAGCTTGGGGCAGCCCACCAGCGTC
>JAZKYM010000104.1:0-9501 GCA_045612165.1 Vescimonas sp. | reverse complement strand
GATGACCTTGGACTTGATGGCCTCATATTTTGCCTTTTCGATGGGACGGTTCACCTTGCCCCATGCGATCTCATCATGGACAGCGGGAGTATCTACGATGAACTTATCGTTGGCACTGCGGCCCGTGTACTTACCGGTCTTGACAACCAGCGCACCGGTGTTGGACAGTGTACCCTCGCCACGGCGCAGAGCATGCTCCGTCAGCTGTGCGGGAGTCAGATTGCGGTACACCGCAGAAGCGTTGATGATACCCAGCTTTTCCAGTCCGTAAGTTTGCATGTTACTAATCCTCCTATGAAACGTTTCTAACAAGAAAGTCAATTTCTTAACAATGTCGATTATACCATACATTTGGTATGAATGGTAGTGTTTTTTGCAACATTTTTAAAAGAACTATTTCGCACCATAATAAGAAATTATAAGCAGTTTTCCGGCCACTATCCCTCACGCCCATGATCGCCGCGCGGATTGACGGAATTTTCGGAAGATGATATACTTTCCTTATTATTCCCGCAAAGGAGTTCCTCACATGAAACGTTGCCTCTCCTCCCTGCTGATTGCTTTGATCCTCTTCGTTCTTACCGGCTGCGGTAAAAGCGGCAGCACCCTTCCCCCGCTGGGCGCGCTGGCTGCGCTGCCGGAAAGCCGTCTTTCGGAGACGCTGAGCGGGTACTCCCGCGACTCCCTCATCCTTAGCTGGGGCGAGCCGGAACGCACCATGCAAGGAAATCTGGGCGACACCTGGGATCTGGACGCTGACAGGGAACTCACGGTTCTGTATGATGAATACGGCAAAGTGTTCGTCGTGCGGGTCAAAGATCCTTAAGCACCGGTTATGGACAAAAAAGGACGAAGCTTACGCTTCGTCCTTTTCTTACTTTCCGCAAAGTTCAGCAATCGCTGCCAGCAGTTCCGTCTTACCGGTTCCCTTTTCGGCGGAGAACGGAATGAGGACATCCTCCTCACCGAGCTCCAGTGTCTTCCAAATGCGCTGCATATTGGGCTCCACTTCACTCTTTTTCAGCTTGTCCAGCTTGTTAGCCACCACGATCATGGGGCAGCCGGTGCCTTTGAACCAGTCGCACATGGTCACATCGTCTGCCGTGGGCTTATGGCGGGCATCCACAATCAGTACGCCCACGGTAATGAGGCCTTCCTCCTGGAAGTAGTCCTCCATCAGCTGGCCCCAGCGGTCGCGCTCATCCTTGGAGACTTTAGCGTAACCGTAGCCGGGCAGGTCGGTGAAATAGATCTGCCTGTCCACAAGAAAATAGTTGATCTGGCTGGTCTTACCGGGCGTGGCACCCACGCGGGCAAAGTTCTTACGGTTGACCAGGCGGTTGATGACCGAAGATTTGCCCACATTGGATCGGCCGGCAAAGGTTACCTGAGGACGGCCGTCACGGACAAAAGTACTCTTTTTTACGGCAGAAAGTACAAACTCCACCTTGTTAAAATTGATGGCCATTTTCTATGTCCTCCTTCAGACCCGCAGTGCAGCACCACTGGCGGAATTATCGGCAGCCAGAACCGCCATATGTTCCACCGCAGCAGCCGCTTCTTTGGCAAAAGCCGTGGCAAAAACGGCATCCACTGTTTCCACCGGCACAAACTTCAGCGCATGACGAACGGTCTGATCGATCTCTTCCAGATCCTTTTCATTCTCCTTGGGGATGATCACCGTAGTCATTCCGTTACGCAGTGCGGCCATGGTTTTTTCCTTCAAACCGCCAATGGGCAGTACGCGACCGCGCAGCGTTACTTCACCGGTCATGGCTACATCGCCGCGCACCTTGCGACCTGTCAGCGCAGACAGCATGGCGGTGGTGATGGCGATACCGGCGGAAGGGCCGTCCTTGGGTACAGCGCCTTCGGGGAAATGGATATGGATATCCTTCGTCTTGTAGAACTCTTTCTCAATTCCCAGTTCCCCTGCTCTGCTGCGCAGACAGCTGAGGGCAGCCTTGGCGGACTCCTGCATCACGGTACCGAGATTGCCGGTGAGCTCCAGCTTGCCGGTACCGTCCATCACGTTGACTTCCACCTGTAGGATCTCACCGCCTACTTCCGTCCACGCCAAGCCGTTCACCACGCCGATCTCATCGCGCGTCATATGTACATTTTCCTGATAGCGCACAGCGCCCAAGAAATTTTTCAGGTTTTTGTCTGTAATGTCAACTCGCCTTACATCACCTGTTACCAGCTGCATAGCCGACTTTCGGCACAGTTTTCCAATCTGGCGTTCCAACACGCGAACACCCGACTCCTTTGTATAGCCGGCAATTACCGTGCGCAGTGCACCATCGGTCAAACGCATCTGGGATTTCTTCAAGCCATGCTCTTTCAGTTGCTTAGGCAGCAGATGACGCCGCGCAATCTCCACTTTTTCCTCGTCGGTATAACTGCTCAGTTCGATAACTTCCATACGGTCCAGCAAGGGACGAGGAATGGTCGAAGTCGTGTTAGCGGTAGTAATGAACATCACCTGACTCAGGTCCACCGGAAGCTCCAGAAAATGATCGCGGAAGGCGTAATTCTGTTCGCTGTCCAGCACTTCCAGCAATGCCGAGGCAGGGTCGCCGCGCATATCACTGGCCAGCTTATCAATCTCATCGAGCACTAGAAGCGGATTCATGGACTTGGCGCGAATCAGTGCGTCAATGATACGTCCGGGCATCGCGCCAATATAGGTCTTGCGGTGGCCGCGGATATCCGCCTCATCACGCACACCGCCCAAGGACAGCCGCGCCAGTTTGCGATTCATCGCCTTAGCTACGGAGATAGCGATGGAGGTCTTACCCACACCGGGAGGACCTACGAGACACAGAATTTTACCCTTGGCGTCGGGGTTGATCTGCCGCACGGCGATAAACTCCAGAATGCGTTCTTTCACCTTATCCAGACCGAAGTGCTCACGGTCCAGCAGTACGCGAGCCTTTTCCACATCTGCCCGGTCACGGGTCTGCTTGCCCCAAGGCATATCAAGGCACACATCCAGATAGTTGCGGATCACAGATGCCTCAGCACTGCCGAAAGGCTGCTTGGACAGTCGGTCGATTTCCTTAAGCAGCTTTTTCTCCGCTTCTTCATTCAGTTTCAGCGCCCGTACCTTGGCACTGTACTCTTCGATCTCCTCGTCGCCATCATCACCAAGCTCGTGCTGCAGCACCTTGACCTGCTCGCGCAGGATCATATCGCGCTGCACATGGGCCACACGCTCACGAACTTTACGCTCCATCTCCTTTTCCAGAGAGAGAACATCTACCTCATGGGTCAGAATTTCGTTCACTACTTCCAGACGGCGAAGCGGCTGCAGTTCTTCCAGCACACGCTGACGGTCCTGATGGCGCAGCGTGATATTCTGGGCTATGTAATCAGCCAGCTTACCGGGATCCTGCTCATCCAAGATTGAAGCAACGATCTCATCTGTGACATTGGTACCTAACCCCTGATATGCCCCAATAATGGCATATGTCTGGCGCAGCAGCGCTTCTGTCTTTGCCGTGCGCTTGCCGGGGAAATCCTCCTCCAGCAATTCCACGTTCGCCTGCAGAAACGGTTTCGTCTGCCAGAGGCGATGCAGTCGGGCGCGCTGGATACCTTCCACGATCACACGCACCGTAGTCTCAGAAGTGCGCAGGATCTGCACAATGCGGCACACAGTACCCACCGTGTAGAGATCTTCCTCACGGGGTTCGGACACACCGATCTCACGCTGCGTCACCAAGAAGATCTCGCGGTCAGCCTCCATGGCGCAGTCCAGCGCGTAAATGGATATTTCACGTTCTACATCAAAGCTGAGTGTCAGCTCCGGAAAAACCGTCAGGCCACGCAGAGCCAAGACGGGAAAATTCATCGTTACCATAGGGGATCACTCCTTTGTAGGGAAAAGAGAAGAGGCGAAATATTTCGCCTCTTCTCTATGCTTGTTTAAGAGGCCGGTGCAGTAGACTTATCATCCATCTTGCCGGTCTTCAGTTTTGCACGGCGTACTGCCTTCTCGGGATCGCGTTCGATCACCGGTTCGGCGCCGTTTTTCACACAATCCTCCGTGATAGTCACGCGGATAATCGTGGCATCAGAGGGAATGTCGTACATGATTTGCGTCAGAATGCCTTCCATCACAGCGCGCAGACCACGAGCACCAATATTGCGCTCAATCGCCTGATCGGCCACAGCTTCCAAAGCGGCCTGTTCAAAGACCAGCTCCACATCGTCATACTCAAAGAGCTTGCGATACTGCTTGACCAGCGCATTTTTGGGGGCCGTGAGAATCTGCACCAGATCATCGCGCGTCAAACCGTCCAAAGCTGCAATCACCGGCAGGCGGCCCACCAGTTCGGGAATAATGCCGAACTTCAGCAGATCCTGAGGCTGCACTTCCTTGAACAGTTCGCCGTTGCGGCGCTCTGCCTTGCTCTCCACGATGGCATCAAAGCCGATGCCCTTGCGGTTGGTACGGCGCTCGATGATCTTCTCCAGACCGTCAAATGCTCCGCCGCAAATAAAGAGAATATTGTGGGTATCCAGCTGGATAAATTCCTGATGCGGATGCTTGCGGCCACCCTGAGGCGGCACATTGGCAACCGTACCTTCCAGAATCTTCAGCAGAGCCTGCTGCACACCTTCGCCGGATACATCACGGGTGATCGAGGTATTTTCGCTCTTACGGGCGATCTTATCAATCTCGTCCACATAGATGATACCATGCTCGGCCAGTTCCACATCAAAGTCAGCAGCCTGCAGCAAACGCAGAAGAATATTCTCCACGTCGTCACCCACATAGCCTGCTTCCGTCAGCGTGGTAGCATCCGCAATAGCAAAAGGCACGTGCAGCACCTTAGCCAGCGTCTGGGCAAAGAGGGTCTTGCCGCTGCCGGTAGGTCCAATCATCAGAATGTTGCTCTTTTGCAGTTCAACATCCTCGTCACCGCCAAAGTAGGTGCGCTTATAGTGATTATAAACGGACACAGACAGTGCAATCTTGGCAGCCTCCTGACCAATGACGTACTGATCCAACACATCTTTGATCTCGCGAGGCGTGGGCAGCTGGTCGGGCGCATCATATCCGGCAGCAGCGCCGGTATCATAGCCATCGTCCAGAATAGACATGCACAAATTGACGCATTCATCGCAAATGCGCACACCGGGCCCCTGAATCATGCGGTGCACTTGGTTTTCGTGTTTGCCGCAAAAAGAGCAGCGCAGGGACTTTCTCTCGTCAGACATCAGCTTACCTCTTGTAAATCACCTTGTCGATCAGGCCAAACTCCTTGGCTTCTTCCGCCGTCATGAAATTATCGCGCTCGCAGGCAGCGGTCATTTCCTCCAGCGTGTGGCCGGTGTTGTCAGCCATGATCTGATTCATGCGCTTTTTAATGGTTTCCAGTCTCTTCAAATGGATCGCCATATCCGTGATCTGACCCTGCGTTCCGGCAGAAGGCTGGTGGATCATAATCTCGGCGTTGGGCAGCGCAATACGCTTGCCCTTGGCACCGGCAGAGAGCAGAAATGCGCCCATGCTGGCAGCCAATCCCACGCAGATGGTGGACACGTCACACTTGATATACTGCATGGTATCGTAGATGGCCATACCGGCAGTCACACTGCCGCCAGGGCTGTTGATGTACATCTGGATATCCTTGTCAGGATCCTGTGCCTCCAGATACAGCAGCTGGGCCACGACGATCGAGGCGGACGTATCGTTGACCTCTTCGCCCAGGAAGATAATGCGGTCGTTGAGCAGTCGGGAGAAAATGTCATAAGAACGCTCACCGCGGTTTGTCTGCTCTACAACATAGGGAATCAAGCTCATAAATTGGCCTCCTGTTCAAATAGATGTTTCCATACGGTAGTATACCCGCCCGAATGTGATTTCTATCAACTAACGAGGAAAATTATTCCTCGTCAGCCTTCTCTTCCTTCTCCACAGCAGGAGCAACGGCAACAGCGTTGTCAGCCACCAGCTTGATGACCTTATCGCGGATGACCTGCTCAGCCACCTGCTCTGCAGGCAGGAACTTCTTGACGGTCTCCAGATCCATGCCGTACTTTTCGGACACGTTCTTGATCTCAGCCTCGATCTCTTCCTCGGAAGCTTCCAGACCCTCAGCCTTGATGATAGCCTCAATGGCCAGATCCATCTTCACCTGCTCGGCGGCAGGGCCGTAAGCCTGAGCCTTGAACTCAGCCTCGGTGCTGCCGGTCATCTGCAGATACTGCTCGAAAGCGATACCCTGAGAAGCCATCTGCTGCTTGAAACCGTCCAGCATGCGGTCGGCCTGCAGGTCGATCATCTCCTGAGGAATGGCGCACTCGATACCATCGGCCACCTTCTGCATCAGAGCATCCTCGAAAGCGCGCTGGGCAGCTTCCTTGCGCTCGGCAGTGATCTTCTTCTTCAGATCAGCCTTCAGTTCCTTCAGAGTGTCAAACTCGGACACGTCCTTGGCGAACTCATCGTCGATAGCGGGCACTTCCTTGACCTTGACCTCGTTGATCTTCACGCGGAAAACAACGGGCTTACCGGCCAGCTCGGGGGTGTAGTTCTCGGGGAAGGTGATGTTGATCTCCTTCTCCTCACCGGCCTTCATGCCGATCAGCTGCTCCTCGAAGCCGGGAACGAAGCTGCCGGAGCCAATGCCCAGATCGAAGTTCTCGCCCTTGCCGCCTTCAAAAGCCACACCGTTGTCGAAGCCTTCGAAGTCGATGTTGGCGGTGTCGCCCTTCTTCACGGCGCGCTCAACGCTCACCAGACGGGAGTTGCGATCAGCCATCTCCTTCAGACGGGCGTTCACGTCGGCAGCCATGACCTTCACTTCAGCCTTGGGAGCCTCCAGGCCCTTGTACTGGCCCAGCTTCACCTCGGGATAGACGGAAACGGTAGCCTTGAAGGTCACGCCTTCAGCACCGCACTCAACCAGCTCTACATCGGGATAGCCCACGACGTTCAGGTCCTGCTCCTTCACGGCGCTCTCATAAGCCTCGGGCAGGACGATATTCACGGCCTCCTCATAGAACACTTCCACACCGTACAGCTTCTCGATCATCTTGCGAGGAGCCTTACCGCGACGGAAACCGTCAACATTAATCTTACCGCGCATCTTCAGATACGCCTTGTTGATGGCAGCCTCGAATTCCTCGGCGCCAACTTCGATGGTCAGTACGACCTTGCTGTTTTCCAGCTTTTCACAGTTCTTTACGCTCATTTTGTTTCTTTCCTCCGTTCAGCATTAATATAATCAATGCGATTTAATATTGTAACAGAAATCAAATCAAATTTCCATACCTTTTTACATTAATCGCAAATTTTTTTAGGAATAAATTCCAGATAATCGGCGGCCACCAGCGAAAAATGGGTTCCGTTGTACTCACCTTCGATAGATCGGCGGTGAGAAGCGCCGTGGAGATGCCCGTAATAGCACTGCCGCACGCCGTAATCGCGCAGCAGGCGCAGGATCTCGGGACAGGTGTAACCCTGATAAATGGGCGGATAATGGAGAAAAACGATCTTTTCCCTCTCCCCTGCCGCTTTCAGCGACGTCTCCAAACGTCCTACCTCGCGCAGCAGCACCTTTTCATTGTGCGTGCCTTGGTTGTCCAGCTCATAGAACCAGCCGCGCGTACCACACAGGGCGATGTCACCGTAGAACTTACAGTTGTTATGCAAGATCTCCAGCGTGGTCAATTCGTGCTGGGCAAAGAACTTTTCCATCTTGGTAGCGGTGTTCCACCAGTAGTCGTGATTGCCCTTCATAATGAGCTTTCTGCCGGGGAGCGCGTTGATGAACTTGAAGTCCTCCAGCGATTCCTCCAGCGACATACCCCATGACAGGTCACCGCACAGTACGATCACATCATCGTCATTCAGTTTTGCAAAAGCATCTCGGATCCGCTGCACATAATCGCGCCAACCTTCGCCGAACACATCCATCGGCTTATCGGAAGAAAGCGACAAATGCAGATCACCAATTGCGTAAAGTGCCATAGGGTTCACCTCCCATCAGAGCAATCGCTCAAGATTGTTCCAAAAAATATCTTCCAGCAGCGCATCGCTGTAACCGCGCCGCTTTAATTCATTATAAAGCTTGGGGACATCCTGCAGGCCTCGCATACCGCCTGCCAGTTCTTCGCAGCCATCCATATCGCCGCCCAAACAAACGGTATTCTCGCCGTCAAGAGCGAGAAAATGCTCTATATGCGCGATCAGTGCGTCCATTGAGCCGCCATTACCCACAAAGGGCCGGTAATAATTGATACCCACAACACCTCCGCAGTCGCGGATGGCGCGGAACATATCGTCCGGCAGATTGCGGCCGTGCGGACATAACGCGCGGGCGTTGGAATGGGATGCGATCACAGGACGCCTTGCAATGCGGATCAAGTCCCAAAATCCCGCGTCCGACATATGGGAAACAACGGTGTAGATTCGGTTCGTTTCCAGTTCGCGGATAAAATCGCGTCCCTTTTGCGACAAACCGCGGTCTGTATCTTCGCAGTTCGTGCCGCAGAGCACATTGGCATCATTCCATACAGGGTTCAGCAACCGAACTCCCCAAGATGCAACCGTTTCTATACGGGAAGCTTCACAATCCAGCAAATCGGCGCCCTCAAGGCTGAGAAGCGCGGCGCACTTCCCTGCTGCCGCAGCTGCAGCAATATCGGCTGCCGATGTGCAGTGGACGATCCGATCACGGTTTTGTGCCAGCTCATCCAGATAGCGCTGATACAGGCGGCGGCAAGTGCTCCACAGTTGGGACTGCCCCGCCTTTTTATGGGCAAACAGAGCAAAAAACTGGGCATATCGGGAAAAACTTCCCGTACGCTGCAGGTCGATATGAGCGTTGTTCTGCCGCAGACAAGTGCAGTCCGCGAAGAACTTTTGCTGCTCTTCACTGTTTGCGCCAAAACAGAGTGCTGTTTCACCGCTATCCATCATACAGCGGTAAATCGTATCGCAATGTGCATCAAAATAGGAAAATTTCCGCATAATGCACCTCAAAAAGCGTTTTCAATATACTCGATTCGAACAGATGCCGCGTTGCGCTCACTGTCAGCGTAAACCTCAGCCACGTCGAAACGGACAGGACAATCCAGTTCATACTGGCTGAGATAGCAAGCTGCTGTTTTGCGCAGCTTTTCCTGCTTGGCAGACGTCACATAATCGCGCGGCAAACCGCAAGCCAGATTGGTTCGGGTCTTGACCTCCACAAAGCACAGCAGCGCGCCCTTTTTCGCTACAAGATCGATCTCGCCAAAGCGGCAGTGATAACTGTGCGCCAAAAGCTGATATCCCTTTTTGCGCAGATAATTGGCTACTTGCGCCTCGCCCCAAGTTCCTGTGGCGCGGCTCATACTTTTTTCTCCGCCCATTTTTTCAAAAAGGTCTTGCGGTGGGCAGGGCAAGGTCCGTATGTATCCAACATTTCATAATGAAGCTTCGTGCCGTAGCCTTTATGCTTGGCAAAGCAATATTGGGGATAGTCCCGCTCCAGTTCTTCC
>JAZKYM010000103.1:0-16645 GCA_045612165.1 Vescimonas sp. | reverse complement strand
TTATATTAACACATGTCTTCCATCTTGTCAACTTATTTTTTCAAATTTTGTCAACTTTTTTTGAAGCCCTGTGTCTCAGCTGCCGTTTGCGGACAGCTTTGATAGAATACCACTCCATCAAGCCTTTGTCAACACCTTTTTACAATTTTCTTGAAAATTTTTATATACCAACTTTTCTTGACAGCAACAGGACCAGAAAGCTATACTATGTAATAAATATAATAGCGATTTGCCATTTGGGCATTTGTCTCATCTCAATGAATCAGGAGTCTTCCTATGTCAAAACGTAAGTTTCATTTATCCAAAATCTCGCTGCTCCATTATTGGAAATTATGTTTCCGCAGTCTGCTTTTGTTGGTTTCCGCCTCCATTTATATTTATGACCGGATTCTGGCCGCCAAATCCAGCATCACCTTTACCGGTTTCATCACCCGTCCTTACATCATGTGGTTTATCTGGGTGATCTTCGCCGCCGAAATGCTGCTGCGCTTCTTCCCCTCTCAGCTGGAGAGCGCCGGCTGCCAAAAGGTTTTTGCACGCAACTACCGCCCTGCCCCTGCCGCCAACGGTCACCGCGATGTCAGCAAGCCCACTTGGGCGATCCTCTGTGTATGGCTGGGTTTGAACGGTTTTTTCGCCGTCCTCTATTATATGGGAATCTTCGATAAGAGTATTCTGATTCTGATTGCGCTGGCTTACTCCGTATGCGATATGATCTGCATCCTCTTCTTCTGTCCCTTCCAGTCCTGGTTCTTGAAAAACAAGTGCTGTGGTACCTGTCGTATCTACAACTGGGATTTCGCCATGATGTTCACCCCGTTGGTTCTCATCCCCCATCCCTTCACCTGGAGTCTGTTCGGTCTGGGCATGGCCTTGGCCATCCATTGGGAAATCACCCACCTGCGGCATCCCGAGCGTTTCTACGAGGAAACCAATTGCGCGCTGTCCTGCGCCAACTGCAAAGAGCGGCTATGCACCCACAAGAAGCAGCTGCACTCCCTACACAAAAAGCTGCGCGCGCTGAAGCTGATCAAGTAAGTCCAAGGAGGCACTCCATGGCTCATCAACCCATCCACCGCACCATTAAGAACGGCGATACCGCCGTTCTTTTTATACACGGCATACTCGGCTCGCCGGATCAGTTTCGCGATTTGCTGCCGCTGCTCCCGGCTCATTGGTCCTGCGTCAATCTCCTGCTCCCCGGACACGGCGGCAGTGTGCGCGATTTCTCACGCGCCACCATGCAGGAATGGCGCAGCTATGTAACGCAGCAAATCGATGCACTGACAGCCACACACGAACGAATCCTTTTGGTTGGTCATTCGATGGGTACACTTTTCTGTATCGACGAAGCACTACGCCACAGCGAGCAAGTGGCCGGTCTTTTCCTGCTGGCAACACCACTCTATCCCCAACTCACGTTCTCGGCAGCACGCCAGTCACTTCAGGTTGCTTTTGGCGTAAAAGCGCGTACACCGGCATTGCAGGCCGCCTACGATGCCTGCAGCATCACCCATACCGCAAAGCTATGGCAATATATCGGCTGGCTGCCACGTTTTGCAGAACTATTCCAGGCAGCACGTCAAGGCCGGGCGCAAATAAAAGAACTATCCGTTCCCACCGTGACTATCCACTCCCGGAACGATGAACTGGTCTCTCGCCGCGCCTTACGTTATGTGGCGGATCTGCATCACATAACGACGCACATTCTTCCCACAGCCGGACACTTCTACTATCCACCGGAAGATCGTGCTGCGCTGAAAGCGGCCTTTCAATCCTTCATGGCAACGTATTCATAAAAAAACTGCACGGCCTAGCCGTGCAGCTTTTTTATATTGAAAATTTTAGCCTTTTTCCGCACGCAGCAGATAGACGCTTGTCTCCACGATTGTTGTTTCGTCCACACCTGTAACTGCATACGCACCATCCACATAGAAGGCCCAATAAGCACCGTCCTTATCATAGTCCAGCGTCTTGCCGTTTACCGTTTTGATGTAAAGGCCGTAGGGGCCCTCTTCGCCTTTCAGAACGCCCAGTTCCTGCAGCGCCTCACCAACAATCGTCTTATTGGTTTTTACGGTAAAGGAAATTTTCGTACCGTCAAGATCCTCGATCTGTGCAGCGAATGTCACGCTGCCCTCGCCGATGGTCTGTCCGTCCTGCACCACTGGTTTCTCCTCAGGAGTAGCAGCACCAATACTGCCGCAGCCGACAGCGCACAAGGCCAGCAAACACACCAACATTATAGCCACAAGTTTTTTCATTGTCGTCCTCCTTACTCATCCAACAGCCCCAGCAGCAAACTACCGTCACAGACGGAAATCTGCACCGGATTTCCTACAAAATGATTGCTGACACCCAGCGGAAAACCTGCCGTCAGCACCGCATTTTCCAACTCGTACTGTGCACCCCGAATGCTCACTCCCTGCGCATCTTTCCCGAGGCAAAACACCGAAAGGATACCGCTCTCCTTTTTCGGCAAAGTGATTGCTCCATTACAAATCGCCGTATACACTTCCCCATCGCCGTATAGCCAGCCGCAGGCACCGCGCAAGGCCAAATACAGCAGCGTCTGCAAATTCGCAATAGTATGGTCGGTGCGGCGACCGCCCATACCGCCGTAGAGGTGAAACTCCCTGTGTCCCAACTCCAAACCGCGCTTGACGGCCAGCAGCATATCTGTGTCATCTTTCTCCACCGGCACACGCTCCACACAGGCAAAGTCAGGTAAAGCGGCCAGCGAATCAAAATCGCCCAGCAGCAAGTCCGGAACCACGCTGACAGCACAGCAAGCCGTCCAGCCACCATCAGCCGCAATCACATAATCACCCGGCTGCGGCCGGCTGCGCAGAGGCGCCATCTCACCGGCGCCGAATATATAACAGGCCATCGCGCGTCTCCTTTCGTTTTTTCTCATTATACCGCAGCGGCGCAAAAATACAAGAAAAAAGTACCGCTCCCACGGAAGGAGCGGTACAAAGGCTTAGTTATTATTGTTAGAAGAGCTCTGAGGCAGATAAGGCAGCAGGGCCTGCGCCGTAGCATACAAGGGCATGGACTGCAGCCACACCTTGCCGGGACCGTTGACGACGGTATGGAACAATCCTTCGCCGCCCAGGAAGATATTCATGGCTCCCTTAATCGCGCGCACTTCCATGGTACAGCTCTCGCTCATAGCGGCCAGATAACCGGTGTCCACGACGATGCTCTGACCGGCCTGCAGCTCATACTCCTTACAGTGGCCGTCGATCTCCAGAAACACCAGACCGTCGCCACTGATACGCTGCATGATGAAACCCTCACCGCCAAAGAGGCCGCGGCTCATCTTCTGCTGGAAATAGATCGAGACATCCAATCCCTTTTCCATCGCCAGGAAGCCACGCTTCTGCACGATGATACCCTGACCGGGCTTGACCTCATACGGAATAATAGATCCGGGGAAACGGGAGGCAAAAGCAATGACGCCACTGCCGCCCTGCGGCTTATACTCGTTCATAAAGAGCGACTCACCGCTGAGAAGACGACCGAACACTTTCTTGGCACCGCCACCGGAATTGGTTTCCATCTGCATGTTGGGGCTCATCCAGCTCATGGCGCCGCCCTCGCAGCAAATTGTCTGACCGGCCTCAGGATAACAAATGACAACGGGCAGATGACCGCCTTCGATTTCGTATTTCAGCATGGTTCTTACCTCCTATATAATATTGTTTTTCCCATTGTAATACAGAATATCTCCGTTGTCTACGATTTTATCGGCACCGCAACATCAGGCTTGTGCGTTTTCCGCAAAGCATGTATAATAGAAACAGAACCACTGACAAAGGATGTGACAGTTTTGATTTGTTCTCATTGCGGAGCCGCCGTCACAGGCGATTTCTGTACTACCTGCGGCGCAAAAGCGGCCGGTCTGCATACAGCCGAAGCCGCTCAGGGCCCTTACGCAGAATATATGCGCTTCTATCCCGACAAATGGGCAGCCATCAGTGCGCTGCGCTGTAACACCGGTATGCCCTTTGCACAAGCCAATAAAACCATAGAGCAGCTCTTCGGCGTATCTCACGACGAAGAGTGCAAAGCCGCCGACGCCGAGCAGGAACTGGTCTATCAGGCGCAGTATGCGCAGGAAGAGCACAGTGCACCTCGCGCAGGGCTTTCTTCCATCCTCAGCAAGATTTTCAATCCTTCAAAGAAATAAGCGCAGCATTGCAACAAAAAAGAGATCCGCGCCGAATGGCGAGGGTCTCTTTTTATATCAAGCGAACCGGGATGCCTCCACTCGCTCGCCGTTAAAACGGCAACCGCTCGGGAATGACATTGTGAGGGTTCAAACCCCTTCCTACCGAAGTCTTGAAAAAAGAAAAGCTCCCAGCCGAAGCTGAGAGCTTTTTGGCAGCGGGAGAAGGATTCGAACGGCGTGCCGCCGTTCGAGGCGAACCGTGATGTCCCCACTCGCTCGCCGCTAACGCGGCAACCGCTCGGGGATGACAACGTGAGGGTTCGAATCCGACGGTGCATACAAAAAACAAAAGCCAGACCAAATGGTCTGGCTTTTGTTTTGGCAGCGGGAGAAGGATTCGAACCCTCACATACGGAGTCAGAGTCCGCTGTGCTACCATTACACAATCCCGCTGTGTTCCTGACGAACAAAATTTATTATACAGATTTCTCGCGATTTGTCAACACTTATTTTTCAGAAAAAATAAGAAAATTTTTACAGGCCGCTCCCCGTCCAAAGGAGCGGCCTGTCAGACTGTGCAACGGTCTATGCCGTCTTCAGATCTTCTGCCTCAAAGTACTTCTTCAACGGCTTTTTCAGCAGCAAAATCAGCACAAGGCAGATGGCGATACACGGCACCATATAAGGCGCGTTATAGAGGAAGGAATAAAACCACTCGTTGGTCATGGTCATACCAAAATAGGTATCGGGCATCCACTTGCCCCACACCACGGCGCCCACCACGAAGTGCGCCACAAAGCGCAGGAAGCCACCCAGCAGTGTGCCCTTGACCATGGCGTTGACCTTGTCTCTCATCATGCCTGCGCCAAAGCCCAGCAAGGCATAAGCCACCAGATAGTCCACCACCATGCTGGTCCAGTCGATGGCAACCGGTCGGCCCAGAAAATACTGTAACACGCCGTGAACAAAGCCCACCAGCGCACCCCACCCCATGCCGTAGCGCACGGAGAACAGGATGACAGGCAGCATCGCCGCATCAATAGAGCCGCCATTAGGGAACTCATACAAGCGGATGTAGCCTAAAATTTGTGCGAAAGCCAACATCATGGCCGCTTCGCATATCATTTTGATCTTTTTGTGGTCCATACATTTACCTCCTTAAAACAAAAAGTACCACATGGCGAGCCATGCGGCGTCGCAATGCGGTACACGAGGTACACTGACAGTATGGACGGATACTGCCCCTATATAATCGCATTCCTACGCCGGCATTACCCGGATCAGGTTCGAGGGACCTATGCGGCAATACGCATCATCTCAGCCGGTATGCACCAGCGCCCCTTGGATTGTATGTTCAATATAGCACTCCCCTGCCCTGCTGTCAAGAAAAAAGCCGCTCCGAAGAGCGGCTTTTCATAGCTTTAATTGACTTTCTGGCTCTTTTCCAGCAGGTCGTGCTGGATGTTCCACAGCTTATCGGACAGGTCCACATAGTACTTGTGGGGATTATCAAAGCGCTTGACCTCATCCCAAAGCGTATCCACCTGTGCACGGCAGTAATCCTGAATCTCCTGCAGGTCGGGAGATTCATACACCCGTTTGCCGTTGAGGAAAATAGGAACCAGCAGTTCCTTTGCATTGAAGTCATAGACTACCTTTTTCTTCCAAGTTGCATAGGGATCGAAGATCTCCAGATCACCGCTGTCATCCACCGTCTCATCGTAAACGGTCATATAGTCAGCGATAGCCTTACCGGTGTCGTTGCCGTAGAAGCGCCACAGCTTCTTGAAGTGAGGCACAGTGATCTTCTCCACGTTCTCGCTGACCTTGATCTTGGGAATGATCTCGCCGTCCTTACCCTCCACAGCCACCAGCTTATAGACACCGCCGAACACCGGCTCACTACGAGCAGTAATCAGCCGCTCACCGACGCCAAACATGTCGATCTGTGCGCCCTGCAGCACCAGATCACGGATCAAATACTCATCCAGCGAGTTGGACGCAGAGATCTTGCACTCGGTCCAGCCGGCTTCATCCAGCATCTGACGGGCCTTACGGCTCAGATAGGCGATATCGCCGCTGTCAAGGCGAATGCCGCACTTGGTGATACCCAGCGGCTTGAGCACCTCATTAAAGGCGCGAATGGCGTTGGGAATACCAGACTTGAGGGTATTATAAGTATCCACCAGCAGCGTGGCGTTATGGGGGTAGATCTCGCAATAGGTCTTGAAGGCGTCATACTCGGTGTCGAACATCTGCACCCAGGCATGGGCCATAGTGCCGCTGGCAGGCGTACCGTAAAGCTGGTCGGCAATCGCACAGGCCGTGCCGTTGACACCGCCGATATACGCAGCTCTGGCGCCCACAATGGCTGCATCGGAACCCTGTGCGCGGCGAGAGCCAAACTCCAGCACCGTGCGGCCCTGAGCGGCACGCACCACGCGGTTGGCCTTGGTGGCAATGAGGCTCTGATGGTTGATGGTCAGCAGCGTAAATGTCTCAATCAGCTGCGCCTCAATGGCAGGAGCTTTCACCACCACCAGCGGCTCTTTGGGGAACACAGGCGTGCCTTCGGGCACAGCATAGATATCACCGGTAAAGCGGAAGTTTTTCAGATAGTCCAAAAACTCCTCACAGAACAGGTTGCGGCCCCGCAGATACGCAATATCTTCGTCAGAAAAATGCAGATCCTCGATGTATTCAATCAGCTGTTCCAAACCGGCAGCAATGGCGAAGCCGCCCTGATCAGGCACACGGCGGAAGAACACATCAAAAATAACGGTTCTGTCTTTATATCCGTTCTTGAAATAGCCGTTGCTCATGGTCAGCTCATAAAAATCGCAGAGCATTGTCATATTCAACTTTTCCGAAGTTTTCATTTTTGTACCTCGAACCAATGTATTTGTATGGGTTGCTTTTTCTATTATAACCCTACTTGTCACTAAACGCAACAGTTTACCACAGTTTTTGTTGACAAATAAATGTTTACTCCTGTCTTGACAGCTCCTCATGTTCCAGTAAAAAGCGCTTGCATTCCATGCCGCCGGCATAACCGGTCAGTTGACCACGTGCGCCCACAACACGGTGGCACGGAATGATGACGGAAATCGGATTATGGCCCACCGCGCCGCCGACAGCGCGCGCCGAGCCGCAGCCCACCATCCGGGCCAGTTCGCCGTAAGTCACCGTTTGGCCGTAAGGAATATCCAGCAGGCATTGCCAGACCTGATTTTGGAAGTCTGTGCCGGTCAATGCAAGAGGTAATTCTGTCGGATCCGGCTCATCTCCGGCCCAGTAAGCGTCCAGCCACGCCGCGGCTGCCACAAAAACAGGCAGACTGTCATTGATCTGCCACTGTGTTGCCTTTCCGCCAAAGTATCTCTGTCCTTTCAGCCACAAACCGGTCAAGGCTGTTCCGTCAGACGCCAGTGTCAACTGGCCCAGCGGCGAGGGATATATTGTGCGATATTCCATGTCATTCGCTCCTGTATGAAAAAAAGCAGCACAGTGAACCTGTGCTGCTTTTTCACTTATGAAGAATTAGTCCTCGTCCTCTTCCTCGGCGGCCAGATCGCTCAGATCGAACTCCAGCTTTTCACCGCAGTTGGGGCAGATGATCTCACCGGCTTCCAGCTCGTCCTCGTCAAAGAGGATCTCCTCTTCGCAGACGGGGCAGGTGGTCTCAAACCACTCGGTATCGTCATCTTCATCTTCTTCGTCCTCATCGTCGATCAGCTCATAGAGAACTTCTTCCACTTCGGACAGATCATCGCTGACAGCATCCAGGCCATCTTCCATGTCGTACAGTTCTTCCTGCACTTCGGCCAGTTCCTCACACATATCATCCAGAACATCAATGATGGCAGCAATCAGCTTGCCTTCCTTGGTCTCGGTGTCCAGAGCCAAACCCTCAGCCAGACCCTTCAGGTAAGCGACCTTCTCAAACATTTCCATGGTTCATGCTCCTTTCGCAATGACGCAAAAATGATTTGGTATTTTATCCTTACTTAGCGCGGCCCAGATACTCACCGGTACGGGTGTCGATCTGGATGCGGTCACCCTCGTTGATGAACAGAGGCACGCGAACCTCGGCGCCGGTCTCAACGGTAGCGGGCTTCAGGGTGTTGGTAGCGGTGTTGCCGGCCAGACCGGGCTCGGTGTGGGTCACTTCCAGATCCATGAAGTTGGGGCACTCCAGACCGAAAGCCTTGCCCTTGTAGCTCAGAACCTTGCAGACGGTGTTCTCGGTGACGAACTTGAAAGCATCGCCCAGCAGCTCAGCACCCAGAGGCTCCATGTCGAAGGTCTCCTGATCCATGAAGTAGTACAGATCGCCATCCTGATAGCTGTAAGCCATCTCGCGGCGCTCAACGTAAGCCTCTTCGAACTTGTCGTCGGGGTTGAAAGAAGTTTCGGTCACACCGCCGGTGATGACGTTGCGCATCTTGGTGCGAACGAAAGCGGCGCCCTTACCGGGCTTAACGTGCTGGAACTCCACAACCTGCATGACCTTGCCATCCAGTTCGAAAGTCTTGCCGTTTCTGAACTCACTTGCCTTGATAGTTGCCATATTATTATCCTCCCGTTTGATGGGAAAATACCGTTCATATTTCCCCGTAATTACATTAGTCGCCAAAATGGCGTTTACATTTTACATGATGTTGTGCCGTTTGGCAAGTCTTTTGCGCTATTTTTTCCTTATCCTGTCAGAAAAAACCTTACAGATGCAGCAGTTCCTTGCTCAGTTCCATCAAGTTGCGGCAGCCGTTCTCCTCCAGCACCACCACATCTTCGATGCGAACACCGAAACGGCCCGGCAGATAGATACCCGGTTCCACGCTGATCACCGCGTGCAGCGGCAGCGGATTTTCGTTGGCAGGGGTGGCGCCGGGTGTCTCATGGACCTGCAGACCCAAGCTATGGCCCAGACTGTGGCCGAAGTAAGCACCGTATCCTGCCGCTTCGATGATATCACGGGCAGCCGCGTCCACCTCACGGCCCGTCTTTCCGGCGCAGGCAGCATCCAGACCGGCCTGCTGCGCCTGCTTGACAATGTGATACACTTTCTCCATCTCCTCCGATACCTGACCGACAGCCACTGTACGGGTCATATCGGAGCAATAGCCGTCGGAAACGCAGCCGAAGTCGAAGGTAATGAACTCACCTTCCTGCACAGCGCGGTCGCTGGGCACGGCGTGGGGCATACTGCCATTGGGGCCGCTGGCCACGATGGTGTCAAAGCTCATCTTCTCAGCACCGGCGGAAATGGCCAAATACTGCAAACGGGCCGCCAGCTGGCGCTCCGTTACACCGGGACGGATCTCCGGCAGCAGCTGGCGGAACGCCTCTTCGGCGATACGCTGCGCCTTCGTCATGCAGGCGATCTCCTGCTCATCCTTGCAGCGGCGCAGCTGCAGCATCAACTCGTCTGCGGCCTTCAGCTGGCAGTTGAGCTTTTCTTCATAGATCCGGTAGTCAGAGACGGTCATATGTTCTTCTTCCACGCCGATGATCTTGGCTCCGGTCAGCTCCAGCGCCTCGTTGATCCACGCGATATAGCGCTTGCTTCCGGTCACCAGGCCAATGGCAGCGTTCTCCACACAGCTTTCAGCCGCTTCAATATAGCGAGAATCGGTGAAGAAAAAGTTGCCCTTGGTGGTCACCAGCACGATACCGCTTTCTTCATCGCCGTGAAAGCCGGTGGCATAAAAGCGATTGGGTGCGCTTGTGAGCAGAATACCATCCAGTCCATACTGAGGCAGCGCTGCTGCGATCACATCAAAACGATTCATAGATAATTCTCCTTTGTCATTGCTTTGAAAGGTGCCTGCAGTGCGTGAAGCACATGGTTCCACGCGCCCACCGGACCGCCCAGAGGTTCAACCATCAGTGCCAGCACCCGGCTGCGCTTGGCGCCCAGCACGTCGGTCAACAGCTTGTCGCCCAGCATGGCAGTCTCCTTTTCCGTAACGCCTGCCTTTTCCATGGCCTCACGGTAACCGCGTTTCGCCGGTTTACCGGCGTGGCCCACATAGGTGATGCCCAAACCGGAACAAAAGCGCTCCACCCGTTCCGGACTGCGGTTATTGGAAAGAATCATCACCTCGATGCCGGCATCTTTCATGGCCTGCACCCAGTTGAGAACCTGCGCATCAGGCTGCAAGACACTGCGCGGAGCCAGCGTGTAATCCAGATCACACAGCAGCAGTTTGATACCCCAGCTGTGCAGCATCTGCGGCGTAATATCCGTATAAGCAGCGTAGAGTCGGTCGGGGATCAGAGAAAAGCTCATAGCAGGTCTCCTTCACTCATAGACTACTATATAGTGTATCATTTTTTACAGTCAAATACAAGAGGTGATCTGTTTGCAGCTACATCTGGCGCTCCCACCCAACCGAATCAGTGAAGGTCTGTCCTTCACGCCGCAGCTGGCACACGCAGCGTTTTGCATTGGCTCAGATGGCGCACTGCTGTCCCGTCCTCTGCCGCCTTCGCTCCGAGGTGGGCTAATGCTGCTTGCCTGTTTCCGACAGATACCGCCTCAGGCGGCAGCCGCTCTGAGCCGAGAGATCATAGACACCTGCATCAGCCGTCATTTTTCCGGTATCGTGCTGGATGCCGATGACGCCTGCTGCGCTTCATGCCGCCCACTGTTGCAGCAATTGACCCCACTGGCCGCGCAGCACCGGCGACAAATCTATGTGCCGGAAGCCCTCGCACAGGCCTTTCCGCAAGCCCGTGTATTGATCTGCACCGCCATCTCCGGCGGCTCGCTGCGCCAACGGCTGCAAGAGGCCGTTCAACACTACGGAGCGCAGCGCATAGCACTGTATTTGCAGCGGCTGCGGATGGAGTTCCCCCTCCCCTGTTCCAAAGGCGAAGGGACACTGCTGACAGCAGAAACGCTGCACCAACTGCAGCACGGACGCCGTATTTATTTTTGCAGCGAGCTGTGCGCCCACTACTTCACCTATGCAGGCGGCGGCCAAACCCGATTTGTTTTATTTGACAACGCGGAATCCCTGCTGCGAAAAATTCAGTTGTCCGGTGAGCTGGGAATTGACGAGGGGTTTATTCTCTGGCCGGAGACGCAGGATCTTCTCCCCCGGTTCTTTGGCAAAAAGAAAGAAGGCGAACCGTAAACGGTTCACCTTCCATAAGAAACCAGATTAATAATATCTCTTGTTTCTGTTCTTGCGAGCGGCCTCGCTCTTCTTGCGGCGCTTGACGCTGGGGCTCTCATAGCACTCTCTGCGACGCACCTCTGCAACGATACCGGCCTTGGCGCAGCTTCTCTTAAAACGCTTCAGAGCGCTGTCCAGGGACTCGCCTTCCTTGACATGTACTTCGGACATTTATTTTCCCTCCCTCCGATATATCCGGCTAAATCCAGGATACTCTTTAAGAGTCATTGGACATGACTTAACAGACAGCATTATATCGGCTTCAACTGCCATTGTCAAGAAATATTTTTACAAATTTTCATAAAAAGAGGAACGGTGTTGCCATCGTTCCTCTTTTCCATTTTACTTGGCGGGCTTGACGATCAGGTTCACCAGCTTGTTCTTGACAAGGATGGTCTTAACGATCTGCATACCCTCGGTGGCCTTCTTCACCTTTTCAGAAGCCATGGCGGCCGCCACAACGGAATCCTGCTCGCTGTCCACGGGGACAATCACAGTACCCTTGAGCTTGCCGTTGACCTGAACGGCCATTTCCACGTTGGCGTCCACCGTCTTGGACTCATCATACACAGGCCAGGAGCACTGCATGGCCATCTTACCGTACTTGGCGGCAAAGCCGGTCAGCTCCCACATTTCCTCCACCATATGAGGTGCGAAGGGGCTGAGCATCAGCATCAACTGCTCCAGATCACCCTTGCTGCAACCGTTGACATAGAACTCATTGACCATGGCCATAAGAGCGGCGATGGCGGTATTGAGCTTCAGGTCCTCGATATCGTTGGTGACCTTCTTGATGGTCTTATGGATGATAGACTCGTTCTTGGCGCTGACGTTCATATCGTCGGCAGCCTGATCCATCAGATTCCAGCAGCGATCCAGGAAGCGCTTAGAGCCCTTCACGGCATCGTCGGACCAGGCAGCGGTCTTTTCGAAGTCGCCGATGAACATGATATACAGACGCATGGTATCGGCGCCGTAAGCCTTGATAACGTCATCGGGGTTCACCACGTTGCCCAGAGACTTGGACATCTTCACGGCAGGGCGCTGGGCCTGAGAGCCGTACTTGGCGATGAGGGCCTGCTTCTCCTCCTCGGTCTCGGCAAAGCCCACATAGTGGGGATTCTTGCCCAGAATCATGCCGTGGCTGGTGCGCTTGGCATAGGGCTCCTTGGTGTGGACAACGCCGATATCATAGAGGAACTTGTGCCAGAAACGGCTGTACAGCAGGTGCAGCGTGGTATGCTCCATACCGCCGTTGTACCAATCCACAGGGCCCCAGTACTCTTCAGCTTCCTTGCTGATGATCTCGTTGTCATTATGGGGATCCATATAGCGCAGGAAGTACCAGCTGGATCCGGCCCACTGAGGCATGGTATCGGTCTCGCGCTTGGCAGGAGCACCGCAGCAGGGGCAAGTGGTGTTGACCCAATCGGTCATCTTGGAGATGGGGCTCTCGCCATCGTCGGTGGGCTCATAGCTCTCCACCTGAGGCAGAACCAGAGGCAGCTCAGACTCGGGAACGGGAACCCAGCCGCACTTGTCGCACTTGACCAGAGGAATGGGCTCGCCCCAATAGCGCTGACGGGAGAAGACCCAGTCACGCAGCTTGAAGTTGACCTTCTCCTTGCCCCAGCCCTGCTCCACGGCATAGGCCTTCATGGCAGGGATGGCTTCCTTGACGCTCATGCCGTTGAGGAAGCCGGAGTTGACCATGATAGCAGTATCATCCTTGGCAACGAAGGCTTCCTTGGTAATGTCGCCGCCGGAAACCACTTCGATGATGGGCAGACCGAACTTGGTGGCAAACTCCCAGTCGCGCTGGTCGTGGCCGGGCACGCCCATGACGATACCGGTACCGTAACCCATCAGCACGTAGTCGGAAACGAACATGGGCACCACATCGCCGGTGGCAGGGTTGATGACCTCAATGCCCTGCAGCAGAACGCCGGTCTTATCCTTGTTCAGCTCGCCGCGCTCAAAGTCGCTCTTACGGGAAGCGGCATCCTGATAGGCAGCCACTTCGTCCCAGTTGGCAATGCGATCCTTCCACTTATTCAGCAAAGGATGCTCAGGAGAGATAACGGTATAGGTAACGCCGAACAGGGTATCGGCACGGGTGGTATAGACGGTGATATCGTCTTCGGTATTGGTCTTGAAGGTGACCTCAGTACCGGTGGAGCGGCCGATCCAGTTCTTCTGCTGGGTCTTGACGCGATCAATGAAGTCCAGATCGTCCAGATCGTCGATCAGACGGTCGGCATACTCGGTGATCTTCAGCATCCACTGGCTCTTCTCCTTACGCACGACCTCGCTGCCGCAGCGCTCGCAAACGCCTTCCACCACTTCTTCGTTGGCCAGCACGCACTTGCAGCTGGTGCACCAGTTCACGGGCATGGTGGCCTTATAAGCAAGACCCTTCTTAAACAGCTGCAGGAAGATCCACTGGGTCCACTTGTAGTAGCTGGGGTCGGTGGTATCCACCACGCGGTCCCAGTCAAAACCGTAACCCAGCATCTTCAGCTGACGGGTGAAGTTCTCAATGTTCTGCTTGGTAACGATGGAGGGGTGAATGTGGTTCTTGATGGCGAAGTTTTCGGTGGGCAGACCGAAAGCATCAAAGCCAATGGGGAAGAGCACATTGTAGCCCTGCATGCGCTTTTTACGGGACACGATATCAATGGCGGTGAAAGGACGGGGATGACCCACGTGCAGGCCGGCAGCGCTGGGATAGGGAAACTCGATCAGGCCGTAGAACTTAGGCTTAGTCGTGTCGCCGGTAACAGCAGCGTAAGGCTTGGATTCTTCCCACTTGTCCTGCCATTTCTTTTCAATGGCCGCAAAATCGTACTTCATGGTGATTCTCCTTTTATCTGAAATGTACTAATGAAAACAAAAACACCCCTGACTTCCCAAAAGAAGTCAGGGGCGATCAAGTCATCGCGGTACCACCCTGATGCGGCTGCCGGTCACCCGGACAACCCTCAGCGCCCAGCAAGGGGCAAGCCTGTAACGGCGGCAAGCCGTCCTCCCCTACTGTCATGTTTCAGGGCGGAAGCTCCGGGGCCAGTATCACAAAGTTCCTCCACCGGCTCGCACCGACCGCCGGCTCTCTTGAGGCAGGAAGCTCTGCTTTTCTCCCCTTCACAGCTTTTCACATACCATGTTATTGTAATAACTTCCCCACCGTTTGTCAAGCAGGATTTCCGCGGCGAAACGCAAACATCGGCAACAAAAAAAGCTGCACCTTTGCAGATGCAGCTCTTTGCGATGATTACTTCTCCTCCAGAATCTCGCTGATGTCCAGAGGCTTGCCGTCGCGCCACAGGCGCTCCAGGCCGTAGAACTCACGGGCCTCGGCAGAGAACACGTGGACGGCGATGCAGCCATAGTCCAGCAGCACCCAAGTGCCGCCGCGGTAACCCTCACGGTGCAGGGCAGCCTCACCGGCTTCCTCGGTCAGCACCTTCTCCACGTTGTCCACCAGAGCGTTGATCTGGGTGTTGGAAGAGCCGGTTGCAATGACGAAATACTCAGCCAGCGTGGTCAGATCACCGATCTCCAGAGCCTGAATTTCCTTTGCCTTCTTATCTGCCAGCGCACGGGCTGCCAGCAGAGCCAGTTCCTTTGCAGTTTTCATATATTTTTCTCCTTATCGTAACTGCTGCACCAGAAAGTCTCTGGCGCGCAATGTATCTTCATGGACAGGGTTACCCCAGTTTTCCATTTCCTGCACCGACATCTCAAGACCCAGCAGCAAGCCGCGGTCCAGATCCTCATAGACGGCACAGCGCAGTTCTTCCACCCCGGGGAAATCACGGGTGGGCTCAATGTAGTCGGCAAGGTAGATGATCTTTTCCAGCGCCGTCATATCGGCCTTGCCGGTGGTGTGCCAGCGGATGGCCTCATACACCGCATCGCTGACGCCAAACACATCCCGGGCAATTTCCGCGCCGGTGATGGCATGCTGCAGCTTCAGCGCGCTGCGCTGCAGGTCATCCAGCTTCACGCCGTACTTTTCGCACAGCGCCAGCTGTTCCTCCATGGACAGTTTCTTGGTGCAGTCGTGGAGAAGCGCCGCCACACGGGCCGCCTCTTCGTCCACACCGTATCGTTGGGCCAGACGCAGCGCCTCCTGCTCCGTTCCCAGCACGTGAGCCATCCGCTTGGGTTTCAGGTAGCTCAGCGCCACGCAGCGCAGCTCCTCTGCCGTGAGGTTTTTCAGATCAGCCTGCGTGCCGTAGAGTCCGTGGCGCAGAATATAACCGTAGACAGCAGCCGGAAGGTACTCCTCCCCTTCCCCCGTGGGCAGTGCGGCGCGCACCTGCGTGCTGGAGATTTCGATGACATCCGGATTTTTCAGCGTCACCACACGGGCAGCGTAGGTGTCCTCCAGAAAACGCTTCTGGATGGCAAATTCCTCATCGGCCCCTTCCTCTGTACGGCTGAAAGCACCGATGGAGGCAAGGGACATGATGACTTCCGGCTCGTGCCACGTCTGAAGAGAAAGGAACATATCCGTACCGGTCAAAAGCCACAGTTCATCATCGGGATACTGCTCTTTCAGCGCGCGTAACGTGTCGCTGGTATAGCTTTTACCTGTTCTCTTCAGTTCGATGTCAAGGGCTTCGGCTTTGCAGTTCAACTCCGCCGTGGCCAGCGCCGTCATCTCCAGACGCTGCTGCGGCGCGGCGCTGTCTGCACTGAGCGTCTTATGCGGCGGCACACTGGCCGGAATGAGGAACAGCCGATCCAACCCCAACTGACCAGCCGCAGATTCTGCCGCCGTCAGATGTCCTTTATGGATGGGGTTAAAGCTTCCGCCATAAATGCCGATCTTCATCTCAGACGCTCTTTTTCTTGTCGCGCACCAGTTCGATCTTGCGCTTGTTCTTGTCGTGCTGCATGCGGTAGAGCACGAACTTGCTGCCGATCACCTGCACCACTTCACTGCGAGTGGGGACTTTCAGCTCCTCGGCGGCTTCACGGGCGGTGTAGAGAGAGTTCTCCAGCACGCGGCCCTTTACCAGCTCACGGGCTTCCAGAGCGTCGTTGACCTGCTTGATGAGATTCTCGCTGATGCCGTCCTTACCGATGTGGATAATGGTGTCTTCGCCTGCGGCAATGCCCCGCAGCTGGGCTCTTTGTTTACTGGTCAGTTCCATAATTCTCAATTCTCTTTCATATAGTTTTCCAGCTTTGCAGCAAAGTCACGCAATGCCACGCCGCGGTGGGAAATTTCGTTTTTCTCTTCTGCCGTCAGCTGGGAGAAGGTCTTTCTCTTCTC
>JAZKYM010000102.1:0-1934 GCA_045612165.1 Vescimonas sp. | reverse complement strand
GGCTCGGTTGGTGTGAGGGCGGTGTGGGTGATGCGCTGTGATACCGGACAACCCCTCAGTCACCTGCGGTGACAGCTCCCCTTACACAGGGGAGCCTTTGGTGGCTCGGTTGGTGCGTGTGCGGCGAGGGCGGTGCGCTGTGATACCGGACAACCCCTCAGTCACCTGCGGTGACAGCTCCCCTTACACAGGGGAGCCTTTGGTGCCTCGGTTGGTGCGAGTGCGGTTTTGGCTGGCGTTCTGTGATACCGGACAACCCCTCAGTCACCTGCGGTGACAGCTCCCCTTACACAGGGGAGCCTTTGGCGGCTCGGTTGGTGTGAGTGCGGTGTGGGTGATGCGCTGTGATACTGGACAACCCCTCAGTCACCTGCGGTGACAGCTCCCCTTACACAGGGGAGCCTTTGGCGGCGCGGTTGGTGTGAGGGCGGTGTGGGTGATGCGCTGTGATACCGGACAACCCCTCAGTCACCTGCGGTGACAGCTCCCCTTACACAGGGGAGCCTTTGGTGCCTCGGTTGGTGTGAGGGCGGTTTTGAGGGCGGCGGAAAAATTTTTTCAAAAAATGAAAGAAGCCTTGCACGTTTGTGTGCCAAAAAGCGGCGAATATCGGGTATAGGTGAGAGGACTTTTGCCAAAGGAGGACTTTGATGGACGAGAAGATCTGCAGGGCGGTGCGTCCGCCCATCGGCGCTGAGGAAGTACGCAAGGCCGCCGAGACACTGAAAAAATACCGCGCCGGTAAGGCGCAGCTGGAACAGCGGCTCATTGAAAACGAGCAGTTCTGGAAAATGCGCCACTGGCAGGAGATGGACAAGCGCGGCACAGGCGGCAACAGCGCCGATCCGCGACCCACCAGCGGCTGGCTGGTGAACTGCATCCTTTCCAAGCACGCCGACGCCATGGACTGCTACCCCGAGCCCACCGTGCTGCCCCGTGAACCGGGGGACGCTCAGGAGGCGGAAAAACTCAGCCGCATTCTGCCGGTGATCCTCAAGCGCAGCCGTTTCCGCCGCGTCTACGCCGACGCCTGGTGGCGCAAGCTCAAGTCCGGCTGCGCCGTGTACGGCGTGTTCTGGAACGGCGAGAAGGACGGCGGTTTGGGGGAGATCGAGATCCGCAGCATGGATCTTTTGCAGCTTTTCTGGCAGCCGGGTGTCACCGACATTCAGGATTCGCCCCACTTTTTCGCCACCGAGCTGGTGGACAACGATGAGCTTTTGCGCACCTATCCCCAGCTGGAGGGCAAGCTGGGCCGCGGCGCTTACGGCGTGAGCCGCTATCTCTACGACGATGCGGTGGACACTGCCGGCAAGACGCCGGTGGTGGACTGGTACTACCGCACCGTCAACGAGGATGGACGAAACGTGCTGCAATACTGCAAATTTGTGGGCGAAACGGTGCTCTACGCCACGGAAAATGACGACTGCGCCCACCGCGGCTGGTACGATCACGGCAAGTATCCCTTCGTGTTCGACCCTCTGTTCCCTGCCGAGGGTACGCCCTGCGGCTACGGCTACGTGGACCTGTGCAAGAGCCCCCAGCAGCAGATCGATCTTCTCAATCAGGCGCTGCTGAAAAACGCGCTGGCCGGTGCCACGCCCCGTTTCTTCATCCGCTCCGACGGCGCGGTGAACGAAGAAGAGTACGCCGACTGGACGCAGCCCTTTGTCCACACCAACGGCAATCTGGGCGCCGACTCCATCGCGCCCATCCACTCGGCCAGTCTCGACGGCACGTACGTGGCGCTGCTGCAAAACAAGATCGCCGAGATGAAGGAGACGGCCGGCAACCGCGACGTGACCAGCGGCGGCACCAGCGGCGGTGTCACCCCCCACACCGCCATCGCCGCGCTGCAGGAGGCCGGCGGCAAGCTCAGCCGCAACATGATCGCCGACGGCTACGACGCCTTTGCCGACGTGGTGACGCTGGTG
>JAZKYM010000101.1:0-18316 GCA_045612165.1 Vescimonas sp. | reverse complement strand
AGTCTAATGCCACAGTTTGGGGCAAATCTGTTTCAAATAAAAGGTTTTCTTCTATGTCATATACACGCAAAAGCGGAGAGAATTTGCAAGTATCCAAAAAGCGCAAAAAAATGACAGCTTTGCGCTTGGTGTTTGTCTTTTCTTTGAATTTCATCAGCATATCCTCGCCTTGCTCAACCGCCTGCTGAACACAAGAAAGAATACGTGTTTCGTCAAAATCTTCAGAAATATAATAAGTGACAAGAATAGTGCTTATCCAATGAATAATATCGTTCCAAGTTTCGGGGGAACCAAGTTTTTTGAACAAGTCGTTATCGATATGAACATCGCAATATCTATACCACGGATGATACCGATCCACTTTATCAGATAAGTTCATATTTCCGTCAACATTACAAGTGGTAAAATTGACATACAGGTGGTCAAATTCTCCAAGACAGAATTCGTTCTCTCGTAATTTCATAACCACTCGCTTGATAACAGCATTTAACTTCTTATCACCAAAAGAGTCGGTAATGTAACCACCAAATTCATTTTGTGATTCACTCTTAAACAACCGAATGTCGCTGATTATTTTCTTTTTCACAAACACCAACTCCATTGTCAAATTCAGTTTATCTGTTAGTTAGCCTTGGCTTGCAAATCCTTGGTATGAACAGAAATACGGACATAATCGTCGGCCTTTTTCCTACTCAAACAAACGACACTCTCAATATTCGCCGTGCCGGGGAAGAGATCCACAGCGGTGGCGCGCTTGACTTCATAGCCCAGTGCGGCGAAGCGCTTGACATCGCGGCCCATAGTGGCAGGGTCGCAGGAGACGTAGACGATGCGTTGGGGGTTCATGGCGGCGGCAGCTTCCACCACCTCGGGGGCAAGACCCTTACGGGGCGGATCGACACAGATCACGTCGGGCTTCAGGCCGCGGTTATTGAGCTCCTGCGCGATATCCGAGGCGTCACCGCAGAAAAACTCCACATTCTCCACGCCGTTGCGCGCGGCGTTAACCTTGGCGTCGGCAATGGCCTCCGGCACGATCTCCGCGCCGATGACTTTCCCTGCCTTTTGGGCCATGACCTGCGTGATGGTACCGGCGCCGCAGTAGAGATCCAGCACCAGCTCCTCACCGGTCAGCTGGGCATAGTCCACAGCGCGGGTGTAAAGCTTTTCGGCCTGATCGCGGTTGACCTGATAGAAAGAGGGCACCGACAGGCGGAACGTGAGGCCGCAGAGGGTGTCCATGATGGTATCCTCACCCCAGAGGGTGCGGTAGCTCTCGCCCAAAATGGTATTGCCGCGACGGGTATTGGTGCCCAGCACCACGCCAACCGTCTGAGGCACCGCCTCACGCAGCATGGCCACCAGTTCCTCCTCGTGGGGCAGCTTACGCCCGTTGACCAGCAGGCAGATGAGACTCTCGCCCTTGGCATTGGTGCGCACGTAGAGGTGGCGCAGCAGACCCTTCCCCGTTTTCTCGTCATAACCCTTCACGGCGAAACGGCGGATATACTGCCGCACCGCTTCGGCGGCAGCGTCGGCCTGCGGCTTCTGGATAAGGCACTGCGCCGTTTCCACCACGTTGTGGGTACGGGCGCGGTAGAAACCCACCTTGCCATCGGCGGAGATGGGATACTGGCTCTTGTTGCGGTAGCGCAGCGGCTCGTCAGCGCCGATGATCTCCTCTACTTCCACGCTGCTGCCGCCCAAACGAGTCAAGGCGTCCTGCACGCGCTGGCGCTTGGCGCAAAGCTCCTCGGTATAGTCCATGTGGCGGAAATCGCAGCCGCCGCACTGGCCGTAGTAAGGGCAGTCCGGCTCACAGCGGTGCTCCGAGGGCGTCTCCACCGCCACCACCTTGCCGAAGGCGGCATTTTTCAACACCTTCAGCACCAGAATGTCGCACACCTCGCCGCGGATGGCGCGATGGACGAACACCACCTGTCCGTCAATACGGGCGATGCCCAGACCTTCGGAGGAGTATCCTTCGATGGTGGCGCGGTATCTTTTGTTTTTCTCCAAAGCAGCCATGGGCCTTCTCCTTTGCGTTGCATCGAAAAAACGGGCAGGCAGCGCCTGCCCGTTCTGGGGTCGTTGTTTTGTTAGAAATGATATTTATCCTTGACCTTGTTGATGGCGTCAATGAACGCCTCCAGCGTCTTGTTGTCCCGCCCCTTGCTGCGGCGGATGAGGGACATAAGGGAGTCACCTGCGCTGACAAGGCGCTGGAAGAGGGCGTCGGGCTTGGATGCACCGACCGTCTCCTTCTCAGGTCTCTCGGGCAGGTAGCCTGCCTTGACAAGGCGGTTTTCGATGAGGTCATATTCCTCGGTATAGAGGGGGCCGTGGGCGTTATAGCCCAGATCCTGCAGATCCTTGACGAACAGGGGCACCACGTCGGCATCGCCGTGGACCACGAAGATCTGCCGTGTCTCCTCCGGTTTCAAAACCTGCGCCCACTTGACCAGATGGTCGTGGTCGCCGTGGGAGGAAAGGCCCTGGAAGTTGACGATCTTCGCCTTGACTGCCAGCTTTTCACCGAACATTTTTACGCTCTCAGCGCCGTCCAGCAGGTGGCGGCCCAGCGTTCCGGGGGACTGGAAGCCCACAAACACCACGCTGGACTCGGGCCGCCAGACGTTGTGCTTGAGATGGTGGCGGATGCGGCCGGCATCACACATGCCGGAGGCGGAGATGATGACCTTGGGGGTCTTGTCCAGATTCAGCATCTTGGACTCATCGGTGGTCTCCGTCAGATGCAGTCCGGGGAAGGAGAACATATGGGTGCCGTCACCCACCAGATTCATGGCCTCCTCGTCCAGATAGCCTCGCAGGTCGCCGCAGAAAATGGTGGTGGCGCGCTTGGCGAGGGGGCTGTCCACGTAGACAGGGAAATCCTTGACGGAGGTGACCAGGTTCTGATCCTTGATCTCGCGGATGAAGTACAGCAGCTCCTGCGTGCGGCCCACGGCGAAGGAAGGAATCACCACGTTGCCGCCGCGGCCCAGCGTCTCGTCGATGATCTGCGCCAGCTCGTCGGTATAGCTCCACACCTCGGTGTGGTTGCGGTCGCCGTAGGTGCTCTCCATCACCACGTAGTCGGCCTTATCGAAGGTCTGGGGATCGCGGATAATAGGCTGATCCACGTTGCCGATGTCGCCGGAAAAAACGATCACGCGCGTCTCGTTGCCCTCGGTGGCAGTGATGCGGATGGAAGCCGAGCCCAGCAGATGGCCGGCATCAATAAACTCCGCCGTCACACCCTCACACAGCTGCACCGTCTGGCCGTACTCGCACTCAGTCAAAAAATCCCGTACGCGCATGGCATCGGCCACGGTATAGAGGGGCTCGATCAGCGGCCGGCCGGCACGGGCGTTCTTCTTGTTGGTATATTCGGCGTCACTTTCCTGAATATGGGCCGAATCCTGCAGCATAATATCCAGCAGGTTGGCCGTCAGACGGGTGGTGACGATGCGGCCGGAAAAGCCGTGCTTGATGAGCATGGGCACGCGGCCGGAATGGTCGATATGGGCGTGGGTCACCAGCACATAGTCGATGGTGTTGGGCGCAAAAGGCAGGGATGCGTTGTCGATCTCGTCACGGCCCTGCTGCAGGCCGCAATCCACCAGAATTTTCTTTCCGTTGACCTCAAGGCAGTGGCAACTGCCGGTGACACAATGGTCGGCACCGAAAAAGCTGAGTTTCATAATCTTCTTCCTTTCCGTTCCACAGATGGCTGCAAGAGCAATCTTCCGTCTTCATTCTGCGCTTCTCTCTTATTTTTTCAGTATAGCATCTTTTTCCATGACGGGCAACAGGAATTGCAATTATCCTCTCTTGCAGGTATAATATATCCAAATTCCCCCGAAAGGATGCTGCGCCATGGTTCTGCGCTACACGGTCATTGATCCCACCAAAAATATCACGCTGCTGGTCACCACGCCGGTGCAGCGAGCGCTGCAGTCCCAGACGGCAGCATGGCTGCTGCGACGGGAACGGGATGCCGAGCAGGTCGGCTTCCTCGAGCCCTCCGGCGATGGCAGCACGCCGCGGCTGCAGATGATGGGCGGCGAGTTCTGCGGCAACGCCACCATGGGTCTTGGCGCGTGGCTGTGTCGGCGCGACGCTCTGGAGCGCGGCGCGACCCACCAATTCGCTCTGGAGATCTCCGGTGCCGACTCCCCTGTCCCCTGCTCCGTCACGCCGGTCTCCCACGGGTATCTGGCCACGGTGGACATGCCGCTGCCGGAGCGGATCGAGACGCGGCGGTTCCCCACACCGGAGGGCGAGCTGTCGCTGGACACCGTGTTTTTACCGGGCATCTGCCACATTATCGCCCCGAAGGCGCTGATCCGCCGCAGCGAAGCCGAAGTGCTTTTGCGTCAATGGAGCCTGTCGCTGCCGGGAGAAGCGGTGGGCCTGATCCTGCTGGATGAAGCGCGCACCGCCATTGATCCGCTGGTTTACGTCAAGCCCACCGACACCGCCGTATGGGAACGGGGCTGCGGCAGCGGCAGCGCCGCCGTCGCCTGTTACCTGACCGTTACGCGCTCGGCTGCCCAGTGCCTGTCCATCCGTCAGCCGGGCGGCACCATCGCCGCCGTCACCTGTTGGGAAGGCGGCCGTGTTTCTGCCTTGCAGATCACCGGCTCCGTGGCGCTCGTGGGTGAGAAGAGCGTGGATGTTGTTTTCTGACTTGGTTTTGCAAAAGCCGGACTTTTTGTCCGGCTTTTTTCCTTTTTCTCTGGAAACTTTTTGTAAACACGGCGGTTTCCTGCCCTTTTTCCTTTGCATATGACAGATAGTTATGCTATACTATATAAGTATTTTTATGCCAACTTGGCATTTACATCGTAACTACATCCGAAATCAGAAAGGATCGCAATAGATATGGGACTGTTTACCAAAATTTTCGGCACCTACAGCGAGCGTGAGCTCAAGTCTGTCTATCCCATCGCGGATAAAATCGAGGCGCTGGAAGAGGAGTATAAGGCTTTGACCGACGCCCAGCTGCAGGCCAAGACGGCGGAGTTCAAATCCCGTCTTGCCAATGGCGAGACGCTGGACGACATCCTGCCGGAAGCTTTTGCCACCGCCCGTGAGGCCGCATGGCGCGTGCTGGGCATGCGCCCCTACCGCGTGCAGTTGATCGGCGGCATCGTGCTGCATCAGGGCCGCATTGCCGAAATGAAGACCGGTGAAGGTAAAACGCTGGTGGCCACGCTGCCGGCCTACCTCAACGCACTGACCGGCCGCGGCGTACACATCGTAACCGTCAACGATTATCTGGCCAAGCGCGACTCGGAGTGGATGGGTAAGGTCCACCGCTTCCTGGGTCTGGAAGTGGGCCTCATTATCCACGGTCTGGATAAAGACGAGCGCCGCAAGGCCTACGCCGCCGACATTACCTACGGCACCAACAACGAGCTGGGCTTTGACTATCTGCGCGACAACATGGCCCTTTACGCCGCCGAGCAGGTACAGCGCGGCCACAACTTCGCCATCGTGGACGAAGTGGACTCCATCCTCATTGACGAAGCCCGTACGCCCCTGATCATCTCCGGCATGGGTGATAAGTCCACCCAGCTGTACGATATGGCTGAAATGTTCACCCGTCAGCTGCGCAAGAAGGTGGTCACCGAAACGGACGACAAGGTGGAAGAGGATATCAATGTCGATGCCGACTACATCGTCGACGAGAAGGCCAAGAGCGCAACGCTGACCGCTCGCGGCATCAAGAAGGCCGAGGGCTTCTTCCATCTGGAAAACTTGTCCGACCCGGAGAACTCCACCATCGCCCACCACATCAATCAGGCTCTGAGAGCCCACGGCGTTATGAAAAAGGACGTGGACTACGTGGTCAAGGACGGCGAAGTGGTGATCGTTGACGAGTACACCGGCCGCCTCATGTTCGGCCGCCGCTACAACGAAGGCCTCCATCAGGCCATCGAGGCCAAGGAGCGCGTCAGCGTGCAGCGCGAGAGCAAGACGCTGGCCACCGTTACCTTCCAGAACTACTTCCGCCTGTACACCAAGCTCTCCGGTATGACCGGTACGGCTCTGACGGAGGAAGAGGAATTTGGCACCATCTATCAGCTGGACATTGTGGAGATCCCCACCAACCGTCCTCTGGCCCGTATCGACAACGACGACGTGGTCTATAAGACCGAAATGGGCAAGTACCGCGCCGTGATCAACCAGATCAAGGCCTGCCACGCCAAGGGTCAGCCTGTGCTGGTGGGTACCGTCAGCATTGAAAAGAACGAGCTGTTGGGCAAGCTCCTTACCCGTGAGCGTATCCCCCACAACCTCCTGAACGCCAAGAACCACGAAAAGGAAGCCGAGATCGTGGCACAGGCCGGTAAGTTCGGCGCCGTGACCATCGCCACCAACATGGCCGGCCGTGGTACCGATATTATGCTGGGCGGCAACGCCGAGTATCTGGCCAAGAACGACCTGCGCAAGGCCGGTCTCTCTGACGAGCTGATCGCCGAGGCCACCGGCTACGCCGAAACCGACAATCAGGAGATTCTGGATGCCCGTGCCCTGTATGCCCGGAAGCTGCAGGAGCACAAGGCCGCTATCTCCGGCGAGGCTGAGCGCGTGCGTGAAGCAGGCGGCCTGTATATCATCGGCACCGAGCGCCACGATTCCCGTCGTATCGACAACCAGCTGCGCGGCCGTGCCGGCCGTCAGGGCGACCCCGGTGAGGCCCGTTTCTACATCTCGCTGGAGGACGATCTGATGCGTCTGTTCGGCGGTGAACGAATCAACTCCTTTATGGAGCGCATGCAGCTGGATGAGGACACCCCCGTCGAGCAGAAGATGCTCTCCAAGGCCATCGAGCAGGCACAGACCACCGTGGAGTCCCGTCACTTCCAGTCCCGTAAGGCAGTGCTGGAATATGACGACGTGATGAACAAGCAGCGCGAGATCATCTACGATCAGCGCAGACAGGTGCTCGACGGTATGGACGTCAAGGGCATCATCATGAACATGATGAACACCGCCATCGCCAGCCATGTCCACACCGCATTCGCCGGTCAGGATCATCTGGATATGAATTCCTGCCGCGACATGATGCGCGGTCTGGAAGGCCTGTATTTCCCCAAGTACGCCGTGCGCTTCACGGAGGAGGAGATCTCCTCTCTGTCTGCCGAGGAATTTACCGAGGCCTTTATCGCCGCCGCTGCCGACTTCTATGAGAAGAAGGAAGAGGAAATCACGCCTCAGCTGATGCGTGAGCTGGAGCGTGTGGTCATGCTGCGCGTGGTGGACGAACACTGGATGGACCACATCGACGCTATGACCGATCTGCGTCAGGGCATCCGCCTGCGCGCCTACGCCCAGACCGACCCCGTCATCGCCTACAAGAAGGAAAGCCTGGATATGTTTGAGGAGATGATCGCCTCTATCCGGGAAGAGACGGTGCGCCGCCTGTACTCCGTGCGTCTGAAGAAGGACCAGGAGCTCAAGCGTGAGCGTGTGGCCAGCGGTATCACCGAAAACCACGGCGGTGACGGCACCGTGAAAAAGCAGCCCCGTAAGGTGGCCAAGATTGGCCGCAACGATCCCTGCCCCTGCGGCAGCGGCAAGAAGTACAAGATGTGCTGCGGCCGTAACGCCTGAGCCCCCCCTTATAAAGGAGCCTTTCATGTCGTTTCAAAGCCACGAAAAACAAGGCCTCATCTGGCTGACAAGTGAATCACTGGATCTGCCGGGCCTTTCCCATGGCTTCTCCACCCGGCCCGGCGGCGTCAGCATGCCGCCTTGGGACAGTCTGAATCTGGGGATTGCCCGTGGCGACGACATGGCCTGTGTGCAGGAGAACTTCCGCCGCTTTTGCCGCGCCGTGGGCACAGATGTGCAGCAGGTGGTCCTCAGCCGTCAGGTGCATGAAGACAACGTGCGTCTCGTGACGGCAGACGATGCCGGCAAGGGTCTGTGGCGCCAGCGCGACTACGAAAGCGTGGATGCCATGATCTGCAACACCCCCGGCATTGCGCTGAGCGTATTCTCCGCCGACTGCGGCATCATTCTGCTTTACGATCCCGTGCATCACGCCATCGGCGCCGTTCACGCCGGCTGGCGCGGTGTCGCCTCCGGCCTTGTGAAAAAGACAGCGCTGGAAATGGGCCGTTACTTTGGCACCGATCCGGCCGACCTGCGCTGTGCCATTGGCGCGGCCATCGGCCCTTGCTGCTTTGAAACAGATGACGACGTGCCCACCGCCCTGCGCAGCGCCTTCGGCTCTGCAGCCGACCCCTATATGGAGCGGCGCGGCAGCAAGTGGCACATTGACCTCAAGGAACTCAACGCCTATTGGCTGCGCAGCATCGGCGTGCAGCACGTGGATATCTGCCCCCACTGCACCGCCTGCCGACCGGACCTGTATTGGTCCCACCGGAAGATGGGCAACGCCCGTGGCGTGCAGGCTGCCATGATCGCTTTGCACAGCAGGGAGGAACGCCTATGAAACGCCTCCTTGCCCTGATCTCCTCTGCCGCGCTTCTTTTCGCCCTCACCGGCTGTAACGATGTCAAAGATCCGCAGGATGACCTTTACGAGACGCTGGCAGACTATTTTGGCACCACTGAGGAACAGGATCCGTACCCTGCCCTCACCTCTTTCGCGCTGCCCTATCTGCCGGATGAAACGACAGATCCCATCACCTGTCTCGACGGCGCGCAGCAAACGGTGGGCACGCTGATTTACGAAAGCCTGCTGGCTCTGGACACGGCGTTTGAACCGCAGCTTCTGCTGGCAGAATCCTGCGTCGGCAGCGACGACGGCCGCGTCTACACCGTCACCGTGCGCAAGGGCATCCTCTTCTCCGACGGAACAGAGCTCACGGCCAGAGACGTGGTCTACTCCATTAACCGCGCCCGCAGTTCCCAGCGTTACGGTGCGCGGCTTGCCGATATCGCTTCCGTCAGCGGCAGCGAGTACACCGTGACCATCCATCTGAGCCGCAGCAACACCTCTTTTGCCGCGCGTCTGGACATCCCCATCATCAAAAACGGCACCGGCAGCCGCACCTGGCCCATCGGTACCGGCCCTTACTATTATCTCAACGAAGAAGGCAAACCACATCTCGCTGGCAACCCCCACTGGTGGCAGGGCAGCGAGCTGCCGCTGCAGCGCATCGAACTGGTGCGCTGTAAGGACAGCGATACCATGTCCTACGCCTTCTATTCCCGTGAAATCCAGCTTTTGATGTGTGACCTGACTTCCACTTCCACCTCCAATGTGTACGGCAGCGGAATCTACACCGATGCCGCCACCACCACCATGCAGTTCATTGGCATCAACACGGCTCGCGCCCAGTTGAGCAACGCGGCGCTGCGTCAGGCGCTGGGTCTGGGCATCGACCGGCAGGGCTGCATTGACGCCTTCCTCTTAGGTCACGGACTGGCGGCCCAGTCCCCCCTCTCGCCTGTTTCGGCGCTGTATCCCGACGGGCTTGACGTGGATTACTCCCCCTACCACTTCGACACCGCTATGCGCGAAGCCGGATACTCCGACGGAAATCCCATGACCCTGACACTGCTGGTCAATCAGGAAAACAGCTTCAAGGTGGATGCCGCCCATCGAATCGCCAAGGATCTGTCCCACCACGATTTGACTGTCAGTGTACGGGTTCTGCCTTGGGAAGAATACCTGCTGGCGCTGCAAACCGGCAACTACGATCTGTACTACGGTGAGTGCCGTCTGACCGCTGACTGGGATCTTCGCTCGCTGGTGGGCACCGGCGGCAGCCTGAACTACGGCGGCTATTCCAACGCCGAGACAGACGCCCTGCTGGACGCTTATCTGCGCGCACCTCAATCCCAGCGTGCCGAGGCCATGGAAGCGCTGTGCCGCCACTTAGCGCAGGAAGCCCCCATCCTGCCCATCTGCTTTAAGAATGTGTCCGTCTTGCTTCCATCCGGTGTCGTAGGGCCGATTACACCTACCGCCACCAACCCCTTCTACGATCTGCCATCGTGGGAAATCAACATTGAGCAATAAAAAAGATCCGCACGGCAGGCTCCGAAAATGAATGAAACCGACCTATGATGATCATAGGTCGGTTTTTTGCCAAAAATGCCCGCAGCTATCCAAATTCCTATCACACGCACGAATCTGCGCGGCGCATGGAAGCACGTCCTTTATCTGCAATCTTTCCATCGCCTGAGCACCCTTTTGGCACCTATAAGCGCAGTTGTGGAGACCGCAATGCCTAAAGAATTCAAGACAATGTCGTTCATATCAAACGCTCTGCCAAAGATTGGTTGTAAAACCTCGATGGCGGCAACGGCAGCAAGGCCTATGATCACACATCTTTTCCATGTGGGGTCTTTCTGCGATAGCGGATAGAGAACGCCAAAGGGAAGGAACATCAAAAAGTTTCCGATCGTCTCACCGGCGATATTGTTGAAGAAATCTATCGCAAAGTCAAACTCCCCACCAAACCAATGGATCGCAGTATCGGAATTCCAAGGATAGAAGAGGTTATACCAAAAGTTGCACATCCACTCCAGGCCGACAACCAGACACACAAGACCCGTGACATAGCAAGCAAACGCACAGGCGAACAGTTTTCTGCCGGCAGGGGTTTCCCTGTCTTTTCTAAATCGGACAATACCGTATATCGCACCTACAGCCAATGCAATCGGCAGAGCTTGCAGGAAGTAGCCGATATATGTGTCAAAAAAGAAATATTGAAACGTCATATCTTTGGGGAAATACATGGCATGCCCCCTGAATCAGGGATGTTCACGGATTTGAACCACTACCCATTCGCCGGTATCATTCTTCTCAACTTCCCAAAGAGCGGGGATGCGCCAACTGCCTCTGGTGACGCTTCCATCGTGACGGAATGTTTCGGAGGAGTAGAATACCCAAATCCAGCCCTCATCCTCGCCAAGATGGGCAGACCACAGTTCCAACGAATGTTCATTGAACGCCACGTCGCCATAGCTGTCGGTAGGCGTTGCGTAGCGGGCAAGCAAACCGTATTCTTCCTCGTTTTCCGCTCTTGTGGAGCGCACGTCGTTGAAGGCTTTATCCGCCAGGCGCAATACCGCCTGTGCTTCTCTGCGATCAGATGCCGAGCCAATATAGAGCGCTTTTGCGATCTGCTCATTGCTGTAATAATTGCCCATCGTCATAGGCCCAATATGCACAATGCGATACACGGGGAAAATGCGAATCAGTACTCCAAGGGCAATGATGATTGCTGCGATAATAGTACCTACACGGAATGCCTTTTTCCGAAATCTTTTGCGGATGGCTTTCATAGACTTTAACACTTCTGCTTCCAGATGGTTTTGCGTCTCGCTACCGATCTTCTCAACCTTAGCCCCCGCCTTCATGTCCCCCCATTCTTTGGCACACTCCGGGCAATTTTCAAGATGCTCTTTGACAAATGCGCGTGTCTCCTCACTGACCATGCCTTCAAGGTACAGGGGCAGAACATCACGGACATAACTGCATTCATTTTTCATGTTCCATTTCCTCCAGTCTGTTTTGTATCATCTTTCTGGCTCGGTGGTGCGTAACACAAGCCCAATTCTCAGATTTATCAAATATCTGTCCAATCTGCTTAAAGCTTAATTCTGCATATACTCTCCACATGAACACCTCTTTGTATGGCTCGGGGACATCATGGAGGATCTGCTGTATCCGAATCGCAGCATCATGCTGAAACAGTTGTTCTTCAAAAGATGCACCTTGCTCGGAAATATCGATATTGTCAATACTCTCTGTTCGGCCAGCCTTTTTCAGATATGAAAAATAGCAGTTTTTGGCAATTTGGCACAACCAAACACGAATATCACAATCTCCGCGGAAGCGATCCATCGATTTTATCGCCATGAAAAAAGTTTCACTGGTGATTTCTTCAGCAACATGTTCGTTGTTGGACAACTTTCGGATATACAGATAAACGTCACGGAAATATGTCGTGTAAATCTGCTCGAACTCCATTCCCTATCACCTCCTTCACCTATAAGACGGCGGAAAGTCGAAAATCTTACAAATCTTTTCGTTTTCTTTTAGCATACGGCACACTCATCAAAAATCGCTTCCAACGGTCTGGCGTCTCCTTTGCTCGTGCAGCCGGGTCATATACAAGAACAGCCCCGACAGATCTGCCGGGGCTGAGGTTGTTATGAAGGTACTCGCCGTTAACGGCTCTCTTTTTTGCTCTTTGAAAGGACAGCGACTTAATAGCGGCGGATCACAGCCGTCACGCGGCCCATGATCTGCGCCATGCGGCCGTCAATGGGACTGTAAGCCTCGTTCTCCGGCAGGAGCCACACCTCGCTGCCGCGGCGCGAAAAGCGCTTCACGGTGGCCTCATCTTCCAATAGCGCCACCACGATCTCGCCATTGTTGGCCGTGCGCTGCTGACGCACCACCACCAGATCGTCCGGCAGAATGCCGGCGTTGATCATAGACTCGCCACGCACACGCAGGGCAAAATACTCCTCCGGACGGCCGCCTGTGTCAAAGGTAAGATAATCTTCAATGCACTCCTGCGCCAAAATGGGGGAGCCGGCTGCCACGTGGCCCACAATGGGGATACGGTCCTCTTCCGGCTGCTGCACCTCCTGCGTCAGCGTGATGGCACGGCCTTTACCGGCACTTTTCCCGATCACACCCAGTTCTTCCAGATGCTTGAGGTGGAAATGCACCGTGGAGGGGGATTTGAGTCCCACTGCGTCACCGATCTCACGCACGGACGGAGGATATCCCTGTTCCTGAACGGTCTCGGCGATAAAATCATAAATACGCTGCTGCATTTTTGACAGCTGAGCCATACATACACCTCTCTCTTCTGCTTGCTGCATCCACAGAGTCTCATTTACCGGTATATCATATCACACCTTTTCGCAAATTGCAACATTTGTTCGATAATTTTTTATTTCGCCGTTTCTTTCCGCAAAATGCCGTTTTTTCTCTTGAAATCCTGCAAAGAGTGTGGTATCATACTGTGTACTGTGAGATTATGCTCTTTTGGGCATGAAATAATTGGAGGTTTTTCCGTCATGATCGTTGTTACTATTCTGCAGGTTATCGTTGGTGTGGTTCTGGCTGCTATGATTCTGCTCCAGTCCGGCAAGAGCCGTGGCCTGAGCGGTGCTATCGCCGGTTCTTCCGACTCCTACCTGTCCAAGGGCAAGGCCAAGACCATCGACGCCAAGCTGGCCAAGTACACCAAGTGGGTTGGCGCTGCTTTCGTCATCCTGACTCTGGTCATCAACTGCATGGTTGCTGCCGGCATGGCCGCCTAAGTCATCACAGCAAAAAAGACCCGAACCCATCGGTTCGGGTCTTTTATTTTTTGCGGTGATAGACACAGCCGCCTTGCAGCGCCTCACCGTCGCGCTGCAGCAGCTGCGCCACCGTCACCGGCTGCAAGCCCCTTTTCAGCAGCGCATCGATGGCCTGCAGCACCGCATCCACCGTGCTGGCATAGCAGTCGTGGAGCAGGATGATGTCCCCGTCCTTGGCGTTACGGACGATATGCGCTGCCACTTCCTGCGCGTCTTCCCTCTCCCAGTCCAGCGGATCCACCGACCAGCAGATCACCGGCACATCCAGCCCCTCCAGCGTCTGCCGGTCGATGCTGCCGTAGGGTGGGCGCACCCAGTAGTCCCCCTCCCCCAGCAGCGTGCACAGCGCCAAGTCGCATCGGGCCAGATCTTCCAACGCCTGCGCCGGTGTCAGGGTAGTCAGCTGCACATGGTCGTAGGAGTGGTTGCCGATCTGGTGTCCCTCCGCCTTCATGCGCCGCACCAGCTCCTCGTTGCCTGCCAGCCGGTAGCCTGCCAGAAAAAAGGTGGCGTGGACGTTGCGCGCCTTCAAGCCGTCCAGCAGCCGCGCCGTATGGGCAGGTGTGGGGCCATCGTCAAAGGTCAGCGCCACATAGCCAAGGGGCGCCGTTTCCTCCGCCGCCTGCTCTGCCGCTGTCACTTCATCCTGCGCCGTGCTCACCGTTACGGACGGCGGCTCTGTCCCACACCCCCACAGCAAACACAGCAGCAACAGCAGCAGTAAAGACCATCGTTTCATTGGATCACCCTTGGAGACTATATGCGCCAAGCAAAAAAGAAAGCACCCCTACAGGGGTGCTTTCTCTCGTATTATTTGCCTTTGCCGTAGGCCAGCGCTCGGGCGCGGCCATAGTCGCGGCGAGCCACGCTGAGTTTATAGACATAGCTCTGCTGCGCCATGTCGACATAGCCGGTGCGCCATTTCATGCCGGCAGCCACGTTGAAGCTGCGAGAGAGGGCGTTGTCGGCCACGGTGGTCTTGACCTCAAAGGGGATGCCGTTTTGACTCAGCACACTTTTGACACGGGCCAACTCCATAGGATCAGTATCCAGCATCAGCTGTTTGGGGAAGAGAATCATCGCACGTCTCCTTTCAGTTCAGCCGCAGTTCATATGTGTGCGATTCGCCGGCCAGCTCGCCGGTAAAAAGGGCGTAAACGGCGCTGCCCGACTGGCGGTCCGGCAACTCAAAGCAATAGGTATATATCCCTTCATTGATAAAGATCGCGTCTGTACATATTGCCGCAGCCAACGCGCCATTCGGCTGCTGGTAAAAGACCCTTGGCTTATCCACGGGGTCATGGACAGAAACTGTCAAGTCTACCGTTGTCTGGCGTTTCCCCTCATGCACGCTGGCAGACGTAACCCTGGCCATCTCTTCGCCCCACAGGAAGCTTTGGCCGAAGTCGATTAGCTCCGTGCCCCCCCCAATCCGGCTGGGCAGGTACAACCGGCACAGGGACTTCCACCGGCTCATCCCAGCCCACTTCGCTGCCGAAGAGCTCATCCACGATCTCCTCAAACACACCACTGACGCTGCACATGGTCAGGGAGAGGGGCAGGATGTTGCAGATGACGATCACGGCAATGGCGATTTTGATGGCCTTGGCTGCGCCGGACTTCTTGCTGCCACTCCGCTCTTTTCGCTCTGTGGTAAAGGGGGACTGCTGGGCGCTGCGAACCTTGCGCGCCTGCTCCTCAAAACAGACGTCGCGCTCAAAGCAGACCTTGCCGCCCTGGCTGCTGCGGCGCTTGGCGCTATTATCCAGAAAGTCGGCGTCGCTCATGCGGTGAACAACACCGTCGACACCCACGCGGTTACGCTGGGGTGGGCGGTTATAGGCGCCGCACTCCGGGCAGCAGCCGTGCTCGTGGTAGTCGTAGCGTTTGGAACACGCCTTACACTTCACCATTGCCATCGCAATCCCCTCCTTTTCTTCTTGATGATAGCATAGCGACAACGCTGCCACCACCAACTTGAAGTTGCACAGTACCTTTTGCCGCGCAACTTGAAGTTTCTTCGTTCAGTATAGCACGAACAATGGCAAAGCACAATCACCCGCGCCGCTTTTCGCCGCTTCTGACAAATTCAAACTGTTTTTCGCCGCGGCGTGTACGTGGCGAAAAACACCGCTCGGCCCACAAGTGTGCGAGCGCAGCGAGTGCGCAGCAGTGGGCCGCAAATCACCCCAAAGTGCTTCACACTTTGGGGTGAAATACGAAAAGTGCCCTTTGCAATGGCGGCTGAGCCATTGCAAAGGGACGCGCAGACAAGTCTGCACGTCCCGTATCTTTTGCCTGCGGCAAAAGGCAACAGACAAAACGTGAAGGGAAACCCTGATGGTTTCCCTTCACAGATCCTTTCCTTCCGTTTTTGCAAGCTGCCGCGTCCCTTTCGCCTCCCCCCACAACGAAAAGTGCCCTTTGCGATGGCGGGTGGGGCCTTGCAAAAGGGACTTTCATTATTTGTACTGTGGCTTACTTAACCAGCTCGATGATAGCGGTCTCAGCAGCATCGCCGCGGCGAACGCCGGTGCGGATGATGCGGGTATAGCCGCCGTTGCGCTCAGCGTATTCAGGAGCGATCTCCTTGAACAGCTTGTTGGCAACATCTTCTCTGGTGATGAAGCTCAGAGCCTGACGATAAGCTGCCAGATCGCCCTTCTTACCCAGGGTGATCATCTTTTCGGCCAGGGGCTTGATCTCCTTGGCGCGGGTGATGGTGGTCTCCATCTTGCCGTTGGCCAGGAAATCAGTAACCTGCTGACGGAGCATCGCCATACGCTGATCGGTAGTCTTACCGAGCTTACGAGTTCCGGGCATTTCAGTTTCCTCCTTGTAGGATACTCACGCTTTGCGCGAGATCAGTTGTTTTCTTCGTCGGCCAGGGCGAGACCCATCATGGCCAGCTTGTTAATGACTTCCTCCAGGGACTTGCGGCCCAGGTTGCGGACCTTCATCATCTCGTCCTCGGTCTTGCTGATCAGATCGGCGACGGTGTTGATGTTGGCGCGCTTGAGGCAGTTGAAGCTGCGGACGGACAGATCCAGCTCTTCGATGGTCATCTCCAGCACCTTGTTCTGGGTGTCGGCGGCCTTCTCCACCACGATGGACTTGTCGCCCAGGGTGTCGGACAGGTCGGTGAACAGAGCGAAGTGATCGCACAGGATCTTGGCGCCCAGAGACACGGCGTCTCTGGCAGTCAGGGTGGAATCAGTCCAGACCTCCAGCGTCAGCTTGTCAAAGTCGGTCATATTACCAACGCGGGTATTCTCCACCGTGTAGTTGACTTTGTACACGGGAGTGTAGATGGAATCGATGGGAATCACACCGATGGTGCCGGCGCGCACAGCCTTGTTCCGCTCAGCGGAAACATAGCCGCGACCGTGGCTCAGGGTGATCTCCATGCTCAGCGTGGCACCCACATCCAGGGTGGCCAGGTGCAGTTCGGGGTTGAGAACCTCAACTTCACCGTCGCTCTTGATATCGCCGGCCGTTACCTCGCAGGGACCGACTGCCTCGATATAGACAGTCTTGGTGCCCTCGCAGTGCAGCTTGGTCAGCAGACTCTTCACATTCAGAACGATCTCGGTCACATCTTCCTTCACGCCGGGAATCGTGGAAAATTCATGCTGAACGCCAGCAATTTTGATGCTGGTGGCAGCAGTACCGGGCAGAGAAGAGAGCATAATGCGGCGCAGCGCATTGCCCAGGGTCGTTCCGTAACCGCGCTCCAGGGGTTCGATCACATACTTGCCATAGGAAGCATCACCGGGAGTTTCAATGCACTCGATCTGGGGCTTCTCAATTTCAATCATGCAGTACCCTCCTATAATCTCGTTTCAGTGCAGACATGATCCTGCACCTTATTTGGTTCCGTTGCTTGATGAGGGTGTCGACCCTATTACTTGGAGTACAACTCGACGATGAGGTGTTCCTCGATGGGCATATCAATGTCCTCGCGGGCGGGCATCTTAGCCACGGTGCCCTTGAGGGCGTTCTTATCGCGCTCCAGCCACTGGGGAACGGTCACCAGGGGAGCGTCCTCACCGGTCAGGCGCTTGAAGGCCACGGAGGAGCGGCTGCTCTCCTTGACTTCGATCACGTCGCCCACGCGAACCAGGTAGGAGGGGATATCCACCTTCTGGCCGTTGACGGTGAAATGGGCGTGGTTCACCAGCTGACGGGCCTCACGGCGAGTCATGGCGAAGCCCAGACGATACACCACGTTATCCAGACGGCGCTCAACCAGGCTCAGCAGGTTCTCGCCGGTCTTACCGGGCATACGGGAAGCCTTCTCGTAGTACATACGGAACTGCTTCTCCAGGATGCCATAAACGAACTTAACCTTCTGCTTCTCGTTCAGCTGAATGGCGTATTCGCTCTTCTTCTTTCTCATCTGGCCGCCGGGGTTGCGGTTGGTCTCCTTCTTGGAGTAACCCATAACGGCAGGAGAGATGCCCAGCGCCTTGCAACGCTTAGCGATAGGCTGCATATTCTTAGCCATATTCTACTTATCCTCCTTGTTCCGATTACACGCGACGACGCTTGGGGGGACGGCAGCCATTGTGAGGAATGGGAGTGACGTCCTTGATCATGGTGACCTCCAGGCCAACAGCCTGCAGGGCACGGATGGCGGCCTCGCGGCCCTGGCCGGGACCCTTGACGAAGACCTCAACGGTCTTCAGGCCATGTTCCATAGCGGCCTTGGCGGCAGTCTCAGCGGCGCTCTGGGCAGCGAAGGGGGTAGACTTCTTGCTGCCGCGGAAGCCCAGGCCACCGGAGGAGGCCCAGCTCAGGGCGTTGCCCTGTGCGTCGGTGACGGTCACCATAGTGTTGTTGAAGGAAGAACGAATATGCACCTGGCCCTTTTCGACGTTCTTCTTTTCGCGACGGCGGCGGATAACCTTCTTGCCGTTTTTCACGTTAGCCATATTCTACTTCCCTCCTTACTTCTTCTTGTTAGCAATGGTCTTCTTGGGACCCTTGCGAGTACG
>JAZKYM010000100.1:0-20251 GCA_045612165.1 Vescimonas sp. | reverse complement strand
GGGTCTGATGCCCTCTCCCAAGGCCGGTACCGTGACTCCCGACGTGGCCAAGGCTGTTAAGGAAGTCAAGGCCGGTAAGGTCGAGTATCGTCTGGACAAGACCAACATCATCCACTGCCCCATCGGCAAGGTTTCCTTCGGTGCTGAGAAGCTGTACGAGAACTACACTGCTCTGGTCGGCGCCATCATCAAGGCCAAGCCTGCTGCTGCCAAGGGCCAGTATATCAAGTCCTGCGTGGCCGCTTCCACCATGGGCCCCGGCGTGAAGCTGAACGCCAACAAGCAGATCTAAGTTATCTGCAAAAAAGTTTCCCAATCTGTATATCTGAGGGTTGACAAGCTGTTGACCTTTCGATATAATACCAGATGCGTTCCAAAGACAGCAGGTGGTGCTTGCACCATAAATCCTGCCGAGGATGGCTAATCGTTTATGATTGCTTACACCATCCTTGTGTCTTTGCGACACAAGGATGGTTTTCTTTTTGAACGCACCTACAATTCTACCGGAGGTGAAAACAAAGAATGCCCAACGCAAAAGTTCTGTCTGAGAAGCAGGCAATCGTGGCTAACCTGACCGAGAAGGTCCAGGCTGCCGCTGCCGGTGTCATCGTGGACTACAAGGGTATTACTGTCGCTGAGGATACTGCTCTGCGCGCCGAGTGCCGTCAGAACAACATCGAGTACGCTGTTGTTAAGAACACCCTGCTGCGCTTTGCTTTCCACAACGTCGGTATGACCGAGCTGGATGAGCAGCTCAATGGTACCACGTCTCTGGCCATCTGCGCTGACGATCCCGTGGCTCCTGCCCGCGTCATCGCTGAGTTCGCCAAGAAGCTCAACGGTAAGTTCGAGATCAAGGGCGGTTTCATGGACGGCAAGGCCGTTTCTATGGAGACTGTCAATGCTCTGGCTTCCATCCCCGCCCTGCCCGTGCTGCAGGCTCAGGTTCTGGGTACCATGCTGGCTCCCATTTCCGCTCTGGCTTGCGTCCTGAAGCAGATCGCCGAGAAGAACGGTGCTCCTGCCGAGGAGGCCGCTGCCGAGTAATTTCGGCAACTAACCCCTACGGACGAGCGTCGTCCGGATCAACAAGATCAAAATTACTATCTTAAATTAGGAGGCTATTACAATGTCTGAGAAGATTACTGCTATGATCGAAGAAATCAAGGGCCTGACCGTTCTGGAGCTGTCCGAGCTGGTCCACGCTCTGGAGGAAGTGTTCGGCGTTTCCGCCGCTGCCATGGCCGCTCCCGCTGCCGCTGCTGCTGCTCCCGTTGAGGAGAAGACCGACTTTGACGTCATCCTGGCTGGCTTTGACGCTGCTGCCAAGATCAAGGTCATCAAGATCGTCCGCGAGGTTATGGGTCTGGGTCTGGCCGAGGCCAAGGCTGCTGTTGAGGGTGTGCCCACCGTCATGAAGGAAGGCCTGTCCAAGGAGGACGCTGAGGCTCTGAAGAAGCAGGTCGAGGAAGTCGGCGGCAAGGTCGAGCTGAAGTAAGTTAATTCTTCACATAGAAAAGATGTGGTTCGCAAGAACCACATCTTTTTTTGTGTTATATGAAAAGATTCGCTGTTTATGGGAAAGACAGACATCGAGGAATTTGCTATACTGTACCTGAGGTGATCGGTATGGATTTGCTGCTCATAGGGAAATTTATCGCAGAATTGAGAAAAGAACAGGAACTTACACAGGAACAGCTGGGTGAAAAACTTGGCGTGACCAATAAAACGGTGTCGCGCTGGGAGACGGGTGCTTATTTACCTCCGGCAGAAGCGCTGTTGGCTATGAGTGAGCTTTTTTCCGTCAGCATTAATGAGATCCTAAGTGGAAAGCGGCTCAGCGAAGAGGAATACAGGGCGGCAGCCGAGGAAAATTTGGAACATGCCATGCAAAGGCGAGTGCCAAAGAAGAAAAGACTGCTTGCAGGCATCTGCATTGCGCTAGCACTGGTGCTGCTGACTCCTATTCCGCTGCGATTGAAAGATGGTGGCACAGTGGAATATAGAGCGGTGCTTTACAGTGTGAAGGATGTGCACAGGCTGGCACTGGAGTCGGGAAGCGGTTATCTGGAAGGCACAATCATTGAGATTCTTGGTGTAGAAGTATTCAACAATGTGGACTAAATAGTAATGTTGAAAAAAGAAAGCCGAGGCGGTGTGCCTCGGCTTTCCTTTTTCTTTTATCGATTCGGAATAATGCCCAGCAGGCGCAGATCTTCTGTGCCGGTGTTGACGATGCTGTGACCGTCAAACTGGGGGCAGTACTGCACCATGCCGGCGCTGACGGGATACACCTGATCGCCGTCGTAGCAGGTGCCGCTGCCGGAGAGGACATAAATGACCTCATAGCTGTCGTCGTGGGTGTGATAACCGATGGAAGCGCCCACCGGCAGGGTAATCTGAGCGACCTTGCCCATGTCGTCCTGATGGATGCGAACCAGCGCTTCACCCTCGCCGCCTTTGAAACCGGCCACGGGCTTGGCAGGCATGTTGAAAATATCCAGTACCATAATCGCACTCCTCTTAGTTCAGGAAGTCCTTGAGCTTCTTGCTGCGAGAGGGATGACGGAGCTTGCGCAGAGCCTTGGCCTCGATCTGACGGATACGCTCACGGGTGACGTTGAACTCCTTGCCCACTTCCTCCAGCGTACGGGTGCGGCCGTCCTCGATACCGAAGCGGAGCTTCAGCACCTTCTCCTCACGGGGAGTCAGGGTGCTGAGTACCTCCACCAGCTGCTCTTTCAGCAGGGTGAAGCTGGCAGCTTCGCTGGGCTCGGATGCGCCTTCGTCGGGGATGAAGTCGCCCAGATGGGAATCTTCTTCCTCACCGATGGGGGTTTCCAGAGAGACGGGCTCCTGTGCGATCTTGAGGATCTCACGGACCTTGTCCACGGGCATGTTCATCTCGGCGGAGATCTCCTCGGGGGAGGGATCGTGACCCAGCTCCTGCAGCAGCTGACGGGAAACGCGGATGACCTTGTTGATGGTCTCTACCATGTGAACGGGGATACGGATGGTGCGAGCCTGATCGGCAATGGCACGGGTGATGGCCTGACGGATCCACCAGGTGGCGTAAGTGGAGAACTTGTAGCCCTTGGTGTAGTCAAACTTCTCTACAGCCTTGATGAGGCCCAGATTGCCCTCCTGAATCAGATCCAGGAACAGCATGCCGCGGCCCACGTAGCGCTTGGCGATGGAGACCACCAGACGCAGGTTGGCCTCAGCCAGCTTCTGCTTGGCGGCGTCACCCTTCTTGACCAGTGCGCGCAGCTGGGCGGCTTCCTCATCGGTCAGAGGCTCGGCCACAACGGCGGCTTCGTCCAGCCGCTCCTGTGCGTACTCGGCTTCCTCCAGATCGTCGGCCGCCTGAGCCACTTCTTCCTCGGTCATGGTGGAGATACCGCTTTCCAGCTCCTTCAGGCGCTGGCGCAGTTCGGCGCCGCGGCGAACTGCCTCATGCAGCTCAGCGATCTCTTCTGCGCTGAGAGGGGCGGCGGCATTTTCGGCGGCATCCAGCCGCTCCTTGGCGGCGTTACCGGCAGACATGACAGTGGCCAACTCGATCTCCTCGTCGGCGCTCAGCAGAGAGACCTTGCCGATCTCCTTGAGGTACATACGGACGGGGTCGTCGATGTTGAAGCTGTCCACCAGCGTGTTGGGATCCACCAGCTCTTCTTCTTCGATCTCGGCGATTTCGCTGAGAGCAGGCTCACCGTCATCGTGCAGGTCAACCAGCAATTCTTCGGTGGCCACTTCAATGCCCAGCTGCTCCAGAGAGTCGTAGATGCGATCCATAGCCTCGGTGTCCAGATCCATCTCTTCCAGCACTTCGCTCAGTTCCAGAGACTCCAGCTTGCCCTTGCGCTTGCCTTTGACAAACAGATCGCGCAGCTTTTCGTGGGTGGTGATCAGAGCGGCGGCAGGCAGAGCTGCGATGGTCTTTTCATCCAGCTTGCCGCGCTTTTTGGTGATAACCGGTGCGGTCTTCTTGGCAGTATCCTCCTGCAGCAGGGCGTCAGCCATCTGCTCCATCTGCTCGGCGGTCAGTTTTTCAGTCATTTCGCTTTCCTCCATAACCCTTTTTTTCTTTGAATTTATCCATGGCCGCCGCCAGCGGGTCTGTCCCGGCGGCGCCAAGCCGTTTGTCGCGTTCTTCGCGAATGATACGTATGTAGTCCGTCAGAGCCTGTTGGGCACCTGCGGTGGACTCCGGTTTTTGCAGCAGTGTGGTCAGGTGGCTCATCTCGTCGGCCGTCAGCTCACCGCTCAAAAAAGCGATGGAACCGCTGGTGCCGTTTTGCCGGAGTTTCCACAGCTGCGTGTAGATCCTGCCCAAGAGAGGCGAGGAGAAGTCCGCCTCGTTCAGAGGAGACAGACTGGGGAAGATGCTCTCATCCCGTAGCAGCAGCCGCAGCACGCCCTCCTCCGCCATAGCCGAGCGGAGATTGTCGTAGCGGATGGCGCGGTTGGTAGGCTGGGCAGTCAGAGCAGGGTTCAACTCACGGCGCTCCTGCGCCTTGCGCTCCTTGGCGATGCGGCGCTTGAAGGCTCTCTGGACTTCCAGACGCATGGCCTCGGGTGTCAGCTTAGCTTGTTCCGCAGCACGGACGGTGTAAACCTCCCGTTCTACCGCGTTTTCAAGGCCTGACAGCACCTCGCTAATCTCGGCGGCGTAGGCGATACGGGCCTGATCGTCAGCAAGATCATACTTGCCGGCCACCTGCGCCATGCGAAACTCGATGCCGTTTTCGCTGCCGGAGAGGAGTCGCTCAAAGGCGTCGGCGCCTTGGTACTTGATAAAATCATCGGCATCCTGCTTGACGGCTTCGCCGTCCACCATGCGACGGGGCAGGCGCAGGACTTTCACGGAAAACTCACTGTTTTTCAGCATTTCCAGCGCACGCTGGGTGGCCAGCTGGCCGGCGTTGTCGTTGTCGTAGCAAAGCACCAGTTCCTTGGTGTAGCGGCTCAGAAGCCGCGTCTGTTCCACCGTCAGCGCTGTGCCCATAGAGGCCACGGCGTTGTCAAACCCTGCTTGATGGAGCGTCACCACGTCAAGGTTACCTTCGCACAGGATGATGTTGGGCCGCTTGGTCTTTTTGGCAAGGTTCAAACCATAGAGTACCCGGCGTTTACTGTAAACGGGCGTCTCAGTGGTGTTCATGTACTTGGGCTCGGACTTGTCGATGACGCGGCTGCCGAAACCCACCACGTCACCGCGCACGTCGATGACGGGCAGCATGAGACGGTTGCGGAACTTGTCGTACAGGCCGCCATTTTTGTTCTTCACCACAAGGCCTGCGCTGATGAGCTCTGCCTTGGTGTAGCCTTTTGCCGTCATGGCCCGCAGCAGGCTGTCCCAACTGTCGGGGGCAGCGCCCATGCCGAAATTGATGGCCACTTTTTTCGAGATGCGGCGTCGGTCCAGATACTCCTGCACTGCCTTGCCCTCTTCGCTCTGCAGCACCTGATAGTAGTACCGCGCAGCGTCCTTATTGAGGGCGAGGAGCCGTGCGCGCAGCTTGTCCATGCCGTCGCGGTCATCCTCGGGGACGGTCATGCCGGCGCGCTGGGCAAGGAAGCGGATGGCATCGGGATAGGAGAGGTTTTCAATCTCCATGATGAAGTTCACTGCGCCGCCGCCCTTCTTACAGCCGAAACAGTGGTAGATCTGCTTGTCCGGCGAGACGGAGAAAGAACCGGTTTTTTCGTTGTGGAAGGGGCACAGGCCGAAGAGATTGCTGCCCTTGCGCGTCAGCGTTACATAGCTGCTGACGATATCCACAATGTCGCTCCTGGCGATGAGCTCATCTAAAAAATGCTGGGGAAATGCCATCTTGCGCCCCTCCTCTCTGAAAAAATAAGTCGCCTTCCATCGGTGACATATCAATATACCAAAAAAGAATGCAAATTCCTCTTTTTTGCGAAAAAATTTTCAAAAAAATTTCCCCGTGTTGAAAAACACGGGGAAAAGAAAGATCACAGTTCCACTACCGTCAGCTCGTGGCCGGTGTGCTTGAGGAAGATCTCCAGTACGTCTGCCGTTTTCAGCTTCACCGAGGAGGTGTTGCGGCAGGGATGGCAACCGAAAAACTCCGCCTCCAGCACCTGACGGTCGATGGCGAGGGTCACGCGGTGGGCGGGGTCGTTCATAAGGGAGAGAATGGAGGCAGAACCGGGCTGCACGCCGAGAAGTTCGGTCATGTCCTCGCTTGTGGCAAAGCTGAGACGGGAAGAGCCGATCTGCTTGGAGAAGTCTTTGGTCAAAAAGGGCTTGTCACCGGGCATGCACAGCAGGTAAAAGGCGCTGCGGTTACGGGGGGTCAGCACCAGATTCTTGCAGATATCCACGCCCAGCACCTGGCCGATGGCCATACAGTCATCCATAGTTGCGGCCTCGTCGTGGTCCACGCGGGTGTAGGGGATGGAGAGTTCATCCAACAGGGCGTAGGTGTTCTGCTCCACGGCGCAGCGCTCATCTTGCGGTGCACCGGTGTAAACGGGGGAAATGGTCATAGTTATGCCTTCTTTACTAAGTTTTCGCCTGCTTTGACGATGTCACCGGCACCCACGGTGAGGATCAGGTCGCCGGGACGGGCGATTTTTGCCAGTTCCTCGGTCACTTCAGAGAGTGTAGCGCAGTAGATACTGCCGGGGATCTTGGCCACCAGATCACGGGAAGAGATGCCCAGATCGTTGCGCTCACGGGCGGCATAGATCTCCGCCACGATGGTCACATCGGGCAGCTGCAGTTCCTGAACAAACTCATCAAACAGGGCGTGGGTACGGGTGTAGGTGTGGGGCTGGAAGGCGCAGACGATGCGTTCATAGGGCAGCGTCTTGACGGTGCTCAGCAGAGCGTGGAGCTCACCGGGGTGGTGGGCATAGTCATCGTAGACCTCGGCGCCGTTGAAGTTGCCCTTATGCTCAAAGCGGCGGCCGGCACCAGTGAAAGAGCCGAGACCGCGGCTTACAGCCTCGCCGGGGATGCCCAGCACATAGGCGGCGGAGGCGGCAGCCAGAGAATTGAGGATGTTGTGGCGGCCTGCTACCTGCAGATCCACGTGGGCGTAGAAAGCGCCGTCCACCAGAATATCAAAGCTGGGGAAACCGTCGTGGAACGCCACGTTATCCACGGTGCAGCGAGCGTTTTTCAGGCCGAAAGTGAAGATCTCGCGTTCCAAACCGCGGACGGAGTCCATAGCGCCTTCGTCGTCGGCATTGGCGATGATGAAGCCGTTCTCCGGTACCAGAGAGGCAAACTTGCGGAAGGAGTTTTCCACATCTTCCAAGTCTTTGAAAAAGTCCAGATGGTCGGCTTCCACATTGAGGATGACGGCCACGGTGGGGAAGAAGCTGTGGAAAGAATTGCAGTATTCGCAGGACTCGAGAATGATGGTGTCACCCTGACCCACCCGGTAGCCGGCACCCAGCATAGGCAGCGTGCCGCCGATCATCACCGTGGGGTCGGCCTGAGCGGCCATGAAGATATGGGTGGCCATGGAGGTGGTGGTGGTTTTACCATGGGTGCCGGAGATGCACAGGGCATTCTCGTACTGGCGCATGATGGCGCCCCACGCCTCAGCGCGCTCGTAAACGGGGATGCCGCGAGTGATGGCACCGGCAATCTCGGGGTTTTCGTTGTGGATGGCAGCGGTGCGGATCACCAGATCACAGCCGCGCAGATTCTCGGCGCTGTGCCCCACATCTACGTGGATGCCAAGAGCGCGCAGATGCTGCACCGTGGCACTTTCGGACATATCCGAGCCCTGTACCACCAGACCCATACCGCGCAGCACTTCTGCCAGAGGACACATGCTGACACCGCCGATACCGGCCAGATGCACACGGACACCGGGCTTCATATATTCGTGAATATCCACTTTGGAAAGGGACATAGACTTTCCTCCTTGAAAAAAGCAGCGTAACGCTGTTGTTTGCATTTTATTTCAAAATAGATTATACTATAAATACGAAACGAGTGCAACCGAAAAAGCAGGAAGGGAGGCGGCGTAATGATTCCGCAGACGGCGAAAAAAGTGCTGGCGGCACTGGAAGGAGCAGGTCATCAGGCGTATCTGGTGGGCGGCTGCGTACGGGACTTGCTGCGCGGCGTGACGCCCCACGATGTGGATATCACCACCTCCGCCCTGCCGGAGGAGACGCTGGCGCTTTTTGATGGCTACGCCATCCCCACGGGACTGCAGCACGGCACGGTGACGGTGCGGCTGGAAGGGGAGAGCTTTGAGGTGACCACTTTCCGCGCCGACGGAACGTATTCCGACCACCGCCGACCCGACAGCGTTCGGTTTTCCACAGATCTGCACGAAGACCTGCAGCGACGGGATTTCACCGTCAACGCCATGGCCATGGATCGCAGCGGTGCGCTGCACGATCCCCACGGCGGCCAACGTGACCTTGCAGCTGGGATTATCCGCTGCGTGGGCACTGCGCAGCGGCGGTTTGAGGAGGACGCGCTGCGGATTATGCGCGGCTTGCGCTTTGCCGCCACGCTGGGCTTTGCTATCGAAGAAGAGACGGCGACTGCCATGCACCGCTGTGCGCCGCTGCTGCGCCACATCGCAGCCGAGCGGCTGCATGAGGAGATGGAAAAGCTGCTGTTGGGTGACGGCGTAGTGGAGGTTTTGACGGCGTGGAGCGATGTTTTTGCCGTATTTTTGCCGGAAATCCTGCCCTGCGTGGGATTTGATCAGCAAAACTACCACCATTTATATGACGTGTGGGAGCACACCGCCCACTCGGTGGGGAACGCCCCCAAGGACGCGCTGCTGCGCTGGACCATGCTGCTGCACGATCTGAAAAAGCCGGAGTGCTTTACGTTGGACGAAGAGGGCGTGGGCCACTTCTACGGTCACGATGAACGGGGCGCACAGCTGGCGGCGGAGATCACGGTGCGGCTGCGGTTTGACAGGAAAACGGCGGAGCGGATAGCGCTTTTGATCGACCGGCACATGCGGCAGATCGAGCCGACGGAAAAAGCAGTGGGCCGTGTGCTGCGGCAGATGGGCGAGGAGGCGCTGCGGCAGCTGCTTAGCGTGAAGCGTGCCGATGCTTCGGCCTGCCATCCGGATTTTGCGTGGCAGACGGGCGCACTGGACGCGGTGGAAGCAGTGCTGGAAGGCCTGCTGGCCAAAGAGAGGTGCTTTACTCTGCGCGATCTTGCGGTGGACGGCCACGATTTGATGGCACTGGGCCTGCGGGGACGGGCTATCGGCGAAACACTGGACGCCCTTCTGGATCGGGTGGCGGCAGGAGAATTGTCCAACGAGAAAGAGACGTTGCTGGCGTGGGTACAGGAGAAATGAAAAAAACCGTGAGCGGAGTGCTCACGGTTTTTTTGTCAGTTTTGTTTTGATCCACGCCCCCACGTCCACTTCCATCAGCACAAGGCTGAGCATCATCAGCGCTGCGCCGATATAACCGCGGATACCCAGCACTTCGTGGGCAAAGAAGTAGGCCACCACGGCGGCAAAGAGCGGTTCGAGGGTGAAGATGAGTCCCACGTGGCTGGCGGTGGTGTACTGCTGCTGCACCGCCTGCACCACGAAGGCGACACCGGTGCACAGGACTGCCAGAAACAGTGCGGCACCCCAAGTGGCAGCGGTGGTGGGCAGGTGCGGTTTTTCCAGCACCAGCGTCAGAATCAGCATCACGATACCCACAATGCCCAGCTGGCACACGCCCAGCTGCAGAGGATCCACCTGCGGATCGCGTACAGCGCGGTCGGTAAGCAGCAGGTCAACGGCATAGAAAAAGGCGGTGCCCATGCAGATGATGTCGCCCAGCGCGGGACGGAACGTATCGCCCAGCGTCATCAGCGCCAGACCCACGGTGCAGATCAGCAGCGCTGCGGCAAAGCGGCGGCTGGGGCGTTTGCGCAGCACCACCAGTTCCAGCAGGGGAGTAAAAATCACCGGCAGGGCGCAGATGAAACCGGCGTTGGAGATAGAGGTGTGCATAATGCCGTAGACATAGCAGATATATACCATCACCAGAGAAAGACCGATCAGCACGGCGTAGAGCCACGTTTTGCCGGAAATGTGGCGCAAACGGGGCAGATAGAACAGCGCCAGCACCGCAAAGCCCACCAGAAAGCGGAAGGCGTTGAGGCAAAGGGGCGGCATGGTTTGCAGGCACAGGTCGGTCAGAAAATAGGACGCGCCCCAAAAGGCGGTGATCAACACCAGCAGAAGATCTGCTTTTCGCTGCTTGTTCATGGCTGACTACCTCCCCGAAAACATCGTTACAGGCAGTATAGCATAGATCCGGCCAAAAAGAAAGCTATTTCCACAATTGCAGATAACCGGCATCGTGGAGCTGCTTGACAAACAGCAGCGCCACAGGGAAAAGCAGCATTCCCGACACACCCAGAACGCAGAAGCCTACGTACATCGCCATCAGCGCCGCCAGAGGCGGCAGACCTGCCTGCGAAGCTACGATCTTGGGTTCCAGCACAGTGCGCACCAGCGTGATGACGGCATACAGAGCGAACAGCGCGATGCCGTAAGGTACCTGTCCGGTGATGCAGCTTAAAATCGCCCAAGGAATGAGCACCGTGCCGGTGCCGAAGACGGGTAAGGCGTCAATGAGGGCGATGAGAAACGACAGCAGCAGGGCATAGGGGTGGCGCAGCAGCACCAGACCTGCCAACAGCTGTAAAAAGGTGATGGCAATGAGCGTCAGCTCTGATCGCAGCCACTTGGTCAAGGTGATGAGAAGATTTTCCTTTACGCCGCGAGCGGTAGTCAGCGCGGCAGGGGTGAGCTGCCGGCGGAAGAAGGTGCAGATGGCAGGATAGCTGCCGGCGGTGAAAAAGACGGCCAGCACCGTGGTGGCGCAGAACAAAAAGGCCTGCGGCAGCTTGCCAAGCGCCGTGGTGACAAAAGAGAGGGTACGGGTGGAAAAGCTTTGCAGCAGCGCCGGCAGCTGCACGGAGAGGGCTTCCAGGAGTTGTTCCAACCACTGGCGCACGGCAGCAGGACAGGCGGCGCAGAAAATATTGAAGCGCACTTCCAACTCGTCAATTAGCAGCGGCAGCGCCGTCAGTCGGTCCGGCAGGCTCGTCAGCAGGTCTACCGCCTGCCCCAACAGCTGCTCCAGCAGCAGCCCTACCAGAGCCGACAGCCCCACCAACAGTGTCAGTGTCAGCACAGCGGCGGTAAAGGTGCGCTTAAAGCGCATTTTGCGGCGGCAGAAATCAATGGCAGGCTCTGCCAGCGCAGCCAGTCCCAAGGCAATGAGAAACGGCAGCAGCCACAGCAGCACATGCCGCACCGACAAATAGATCACTGCCAGCCACACCGCGGCATAGACGATACGAATGAGAAAAGCTTTTTGCTGCTGCATGACGGCACTGCCTCCTTTTGCAAATAGCGGTTGTGTTTTGTACGTGGATATGATACGATATACGAACAAGTGTATTCAACGGATGAACAGGAGAGGGCTATGAACAATCGCAAGTATTACATCGTATCGGCTGACGCGCTGCCGGAGATCTTCATCAAGGTGGCTGAGGCCAAGCGGATGCTGCAGGTGGGTGAAGCACAGACCGTGGGCGAGGCTGCCCGGAAGATGGGCATCAGCCGCAGCGCCTTTTATAAGTACAAGGATGCGGTGCAGCCGTTTCAGGATATGAAGGCCGGTCACATCATCACCTTCTACGCCCTGCTGAAGGATAATCCCGGTGTGCTGAGCAGCTACCTGTCTATTTTTGCCAACTCCGGCGCAAATATTCTCACCATCAACCAGACGATTCCCACCAATGGCTGCGCCGGTGTGACCATCAGCGCCGAGACCAGCGAGATGAGCGAGGGATTGGACGCCATGATCGCCCGCGTGAGCGCCACGGAAGGTGTGCTGAAGTTTGAGATTCTGGCCGGATGACACTCTTGGGAGTGTATGCCAATTTTGAGATTGCTATGCCCCGGAAGAGATAACTCTTCCGGGGCGTTCTATTTTTCGCCTGCCTGCCATACACTTGCCCCAAAGGGGGCGAGGGGATGAGAAGAAGCAGAGCCAGATATGTGATCGGTTACGGCGTGACGGTGTTGACGGGCGTGCTGCTGGAGTGCTTGCATGCACAATGCGGCAGCGTGGTGTCGGGCGTGCTGGCACCGGTGAACGCAAGTGCGTGGGAACTGGGCAAACTGTGCTTCTGGCCGTATCTGGCAGGAGCGCTGTTGATCTGGCGTCTTGGTGATGGAGAGGACAGCCGCGGCGGCCATTGTGCGCTGCTGGTGGCGATGCCCCTTGTCATGACGGCGCTGTGCCGGTTGTTTCCTGATGGGGCGCAGGTGCTGCGCTTTGCTGTGCCGGCTTCGGGTATCGCCCTGTATGCGCTGGTGCTGCGGCGAAGGCTGTGGGGCGGCGAAGTGCTGTGGTACACACTGGCCATTCTGATGGGTATCGCGTATCTTCTTTTGACAGCTATGCCGCCGCAGGTAGGGATTTTTGCGGAGCCTTCGGCGCTGCCGACGATGGCTATACCGGTATAAAAAAGAACCGTATTCCCAGCGGAATACGGTTCTTTTTTGTTCAGATGTGCTTTTCCGGTTCTTTGAGATCTTTGCCGATCTGCTTTTGATAGCGGTCTTCTTCGCTGAAGATACAGCCGCAGTATTTCTGCATATAAAACTCCCGTTCGCGGGCTTCGGCCTGACCGTCACGGAAACCGGGACGGAAGTCGCGGTAGAGAAATTCCACGCCGTATCGTTCCGCCGCACGCTCTGCCACCGCGCGCATCAGCTCGTGGTTCTGATAGGGGCTGACGAAGAGGGTGGAGGTGAAGGACGCAAAGCCGTGTTCGGCGGCATAACGGGCCACGCGATCAAGGCGCATTTCGTAGCACTTGACGCAGCGGTGGTCGATATCATCGGCCACGGCACGCACAAAGTCACGCAGGCCGTAGTCCTCCAGCACGATCAGCTCCATGCCGATGGTGGGGGCGTAGGCCATAAGGGTGTCGCGCCGCGCCTTATATTCCTGATAGGGGTGGATGTTGGGGTTATACCACAGGCCCACCGGTTCGATGCCCTCGGCCCGAAGGGTTTGGATGCAGCTGACCGAGCAGGGGGCGCAGCAGCAATGCAGTAAGGTTTTGCTCATTTATTTCTCCTTTTTGCGGAAAATACGGGGAAAGACAAATTTTTTTCCAGTTGGGCGGTTGCCGCTCTTGCGGCTCACCGGTAGGGGAGAGGTGGTGAGATATTGCTGGCGCACTTGCTGGAAACTCTGCAGAGCGAAGGTGGCAAAGAAGGCGTCGCGATCCTCAGCAGGGACGATAGGGGCAGAGAGTGCGGTGTTGGCGGCCATGGCTTCGCTCAGGGGACGCTTTTCTTTCTTCAGCGGCAGCATGTCGAACATGTGGGCGCCTTTGACGGAGTTGACCAGCAACAGCGAGATGCCTTTTTGCTGTTCCTCGGGTGCGAAGTCTTTGGGCAGGCCGCGGTAATGGCCGATGCTCAGATCGCCCACGCGGTCACACTTGGTGTAAGGGCAGGTGTGGCAGCTGGGGCGCAGGAACAGCCGCCGCTGCAGACCCAGACCGTACTCGGATTTGCTCAACGGGGCGTCGTATGTTGCACCGCCTTCGAACTCCACGCGGAAGCGGCGCTCCCGATCGCCTTCCGGTTTGGCGCAGAAGCTGACGGACAGGGGCTTTTTCTGCTTGATGTAGGTCATGGAGCGCACCATCTGCTCCCACACACCGGGAGAGGGGGCACCGTCGCAGAGGATGTCGCAGGTCAGCAAATTTTCCGGATGCTCGCCCAGATAGCGGTACAGGCCGTCCACCTGACAAGGTGTGCCGGTGAAAAGCACGCGGCGGCCGCAGTCGATATGGTGGCGCACCTGTCGGTAGCAGTCGCCTATCTCGCTTTGCACCAGCTTGGCGCTCCGCAGAAGGTGGATTTCGGACTTGGAGCGGATGGCCATGTGGCGCACGCGCAGCGATTCGTCCATGGCGGCGCCGAACACCACGCCGCCGTCATCGAGAATGAACTCGGCCAGCAGGGAAAAGACACCGCCGGCAGAGGAGAGGCGGCGCGTTTCCTCATCGCTGTTCCACACGGCAAAAGCCGTGGGCTCGGGCCGCGGTTCGCGCCGCTTCAAAACGGGGCAGATATGGCTGCAGTGGCCGCACTGGATGCAGGCGTCAGTGACGGTAGGGTGCAGGAAACCTTCCCGATCCGGCAGCATATGGATGGCGCCCTTAGGGCAGCCGTTGGCACAAGCACTGCAGCCGGTGCAGTGCAGTTTATCGGCCAGATGGGGGACGGTGTGTTCCTGCATGGAAAGGCCACCTTTCGCAAAAGTTTTTATGATTATACCACCCGAAGGGAAAGATGGCAAGAAAAAGCGGCAGAGACACGCTCTGCCGCTTGCAAAGTTATTCGCTGATTGCCGTCTGACTGATGGGGAAAGTGAGGGTAGCTTTGAAGAGGTCGCCGTCCACATGGACATGGAAGGTGCCTTGCTGCAGCTCAGTGAGGCTGGCGGCGATGCTCAGGCCCAAGCCGCTGCCCTCGGTGGAACGGGAACTGTCACCACGGACGAAACGCTCGGTTAATTCTTCGCCGGAGACAGTGAGAGGATAGAGAGAAATATTTTTCAGGCTGATTACGGCCTGCTGTTCCTCGGTATGGGCAGAGAGATAAAACCGGGTGTTGGGCATGGCGTATTTGCAGACGTTGCCCATGAGATTATCCAGCACGCGCCAGAGAAGCTGGCCGTCGGCCTTGATGTGGGGCGCGTCTTCGGCAGGAGTGAAAACAGTTTGCAGCTGCTTTTCCTCCAGCCGCTGCTCGTATTCGCCGCAGACCTGCGAGAGCAGTACGTTCAGGTCGATGGAAGAGAGGTTGACGGACATATTGCCGGTGGCGGCTTTGCTGGCCTCCACCAAATCTTCCGCCAGCTTGCGTAGGCGGTGGGCCTGACGGTTCAGCACGGTAATGTATTCCAGCGCCGTGGGGTCGGTGATATTGGTTTTGCCCAGAAGGTCCACGTAGTTGACGATAGACGTCAAGGGCGTTTTGATGTCGTGGGAGACGTTGGTGATGAGCTCCGTTTTCATCCGTTCGGACTTCATGCGTTCATCCACCGCCTTCTGCAGGCCCGACTGGATGGAGTTGAGGTGATCGGCGTGTTTTTGCACGGTGGGCAGTGGGCAGCTGACGGACACGGATTGGGAAAAGTTGCCGTGGGCCATCCGCTCGCCCGTTTTCAGCAGCTGGCGGATATCCAGAATCACCCACAGAAGCAATAAAAGCTCTGCACAGCGCACGATGAGCCACAGGGAAATGGTGGTCATGCGGGAATCCCACGCCAGAAAAAGAAGATCCACCACCGAGAGAAGCAGCAGTGCTGCCAGCGCGCCCCACACCAGTGGGATCGAGCGCAGCACACGGCCTATACAGCGCCGCAGCAGGCGCAGCAGCCGACCCAAGAGGGTGTTGCGCCACAAGGTGCCGGTTTTGCTCCGCGCTGCCAAAGACGGCACCAACAGAGCGGCCATGACGATGAGGATTACTTCACAGACGAAAGCGGTTTCACGGTCCCAGCTGCCCGAGCCAATCATGTAGACGCAAAATCCGGCCAGCAGGTACAGGTCCAGTGGGATGCGGTCCAGCCACGTGAGGTGTAGCCCGTCGTGACCGGCCCAGTGACCGGCAGAGCGCAGCTGGAAAGAAAAACAGGGGATGAAAATGGCAACGCAGACTACGCTGATAAGGATATACGCCAACCCCCAGTAGAGCCAGGCATCAAAAAAACAGCGCATGAAGACAAGTGCCGAGGCGGTCATGCAGGTGGAAGTGTAGATCTTGGGCCAGAGTTTATCGATACGTTTCATCGTGTGCCACCCTCCATCTTATAGCCCTTGCCCCAGACCACCTTGAGATACCGGGGCTCGGCAGGGTTGATCTCGATCTTCTCGCGGATATGGCGCACGTGGACAGCCACGGGATTGTCAGCGGCAGGCGCTTCGTGCCAGACGCGGCGGTAGATCTCCTGCGGAGAATAGACTTTTCCGGCGTTGCGCATGAGAAAGTGGAGAATATCATACTCGATGGGGGTGAGGTTCACCTGCTCACCGTCCACAGTGACGGTTTTGGCGTCATCGTCCAGCGAGATGCAGCCCACGGTGACAACGCCGCTTTGCACGGCACCGCCGCCCAGCGTCAGGTAGCGGCGCAGCTGGGACTTGACACGGGCCAGCAGCTCCACAGGGTTGAAGGGTTTGGTGACGTAATCGTCTGCACCCAGATTCAGCCCCAGCACCTTGTCGGTGTCTTCGCCTTTGGCGGTCAGAAGAATGACGGGCAGGTTATAGCTGCGCCGCAGCTCGGTTAGGCAGGTGATGCCGTCCATCACGGGCATCATCACGTCAAGCAGCGCCAGATGGATATCCTCACGGGAGAGAAGATCCAACGCTTCGACACCGTTGGAGGCAGGAAAAACCCGGTAGCCTTCGGCGTGGAGATAGATAGTGAGAGCGGAGACGATATCTTTTTCATCGTCACAGACAAGGATGTTATACATAAAAGCGACCTCCCAAAAGGAAGAATAAGATTGTTTTCTATATTCAGGGTGTATTCATATTACCACAATCTGCTTCAAAACGGAAGCACCGTACTGTCTTTGCGGCGGCGCAGTTCGGCGGCGCTGACGCGGTGCTCAATAGGCTTCCACTCCACGCGGCAAAAGAGCGCCGAGAGGGAGATGGGAATGTAAGTAGCCATGAACAGAGGGAAAGTAAAGGCGTAAAGAATCTTTTTCCACCACAGGGTGTGGATGGCGCGCCACTCGGTGACAGTGGTGATCACACCAACCCAGAAAAGGGCACTGTATACCCCCAGAAGAAGTTCACCCAGACTCAAAAGTGCAACTTGCAGACTGCAGCCATCCATCAGGCCCATTAGGATACTGATGAGATTGCACACGATACTGACAGCGGAGAGGAAAAAAGCAGGCATAATGTTCATGGACATATCAAAACAGGCCCAGCAGCCGCGGCCAATGCCGCGCAGCAGGTCACGTCCATAGTAGCGGAAGACCTGCAGATAGCCTTTGGCCCAGCGTTGGCGCTGCCGCCAAGACTGAGAGAAGGTGGTGGGCTGCTCGTCATAGAGAACGGCATCGGGGCAGAAGGCTACGCGGCGGCCGTGGGTGATATGGTGGATGGAAAACTCGATATCTTCCGTCAGCAGATGGAAAGGCCAAGTGCCCATTTCCTCCAGCACGGCATGGGAGAAAAGGAAACCGGTGCCGCTGACAGCACAGCTGGTGCCCAAAAGATGACGGGCGTGGTTGAGATAGCGGCTCTCCCGGAGAAACCACAGCGCGTAGCCGGCGCTGATCCAGTTGTCGCCGTAGTTCTTGCTGTTGCGATAGCTGGTGACGATATCGTGACCGTCGGAAAACGTCTCGTTCATACACCGGATATAGTCGGGATCGAGAATGTTGTCGGCATCGAAGACAAAGTAGCCGTCAAATCCCTGCGGCTCGTCCTGCTGCAGATGCTGCAGCAGCGTTTGCAGGGCGTAACCCTTGCCCACCAGCTCGGTGTTGAAGCGCTCATAGCAAACGGCACCGGCGCAGCGGGCGATAAGGGCGGTGTCATCGGTGCAGTTATCGGCCAGCACAAAGACGGAGACCAAAGACGGATTGTAAGTCTGACTGCGGATGCTGGCGATGAGGTCGCCGATAACGGCGGCTTCGTTACGGGCACAGATCAGCACGGCGTAGCGGTTGGGCCGGGGCGGTCTGTGGGGCGCGGTTTTTTTCAGCCACGGTACGGGAATATAGAAAAATTGATAAGCATAGCACAGTACGAACAGTGCGCTGATGCCGAAATTGATCCAACGTAAGGTTTCCATGGTGGGTGATCCTTTCTCCCGGCGGTGGGGGAACTGCGGTGATTTTGGCGGTTTTCAGTATAGGGAAAATAAGGTTAAGAAAAAAGACAGCGAAAGTTTAAGATTTTTTTAAGTAAAAAGAGAAGAAGTGTCCGTATTTTTGGTCAGAACTCTTGGTAAGATGGGGACAACAAAAGAAAGGGGCGCTGCTTATGAGAAAGAATCCGATGACAAAACATCCGCTGCTGTGCGTGCTGTTGGCTGTTTTATATTTCCCTATCGGTGTGATTATGGCGCTGGCGAAGAATTACAAGTAAAGCATTGAGAAGAGGAGAAGACGATGAATAAGTTTTTTGATTATCTGGAAATGGACCTGCCCGACTGCACCATTCGGGAGCTGCTTTCCTACATCCGCCGCTTTGCCCTTGCTTTGGCCGGTGAGATTCCGGTGGAGGGAAAGATGGATAAATACGCCTTCTGTGCCAGCGCGCAGGAGGATGGCTCTGTGTGGGTGCACTGGGTGCAGGTGGGCCGTCAGCGCATCGCGATGAATGCGGTGGTGTGAGCAAGCGCGGCACTGTTGCATCCGCACCTTGACTTTCGGCGGCATCGTGCATAAAATGCCGTACATAAGGGAACAACGGTATGGCGCGATGCCGTATCTGAAGATGAAGGTGCAGGCATCCGGGAATGGGGATGCCTGCGTCATTTTTTCGGGAAAGGACGACCCATGAGCAAAGCATACAGGATAAGTCGTGGCGAAAAAGAGAAAAAGAAGGGGCGTAAGGGAATACTCCGTCTGCTGTTCAGCCGTACAGGCCTGGTGGCGATGGTGCTGGTGCTGAACATTGCCCTGCTGGCAGCGGTGGTTCTGCGTTTTCGCGATTACTTGGTGCAGTATGTGGGTGTTACCACGGTGCTGAGTGTGGCGCTGATGCTGGAACTGATCGGCGGTCGGGCCAATGCGTCGGTGAAAGTGACGTGGCTGGTGCTTTTTGCGCTGTTGCCTGGCTTGGGTCTGGTGATGTACGTTTACACGCGCAGCGATCTGGGCCACCGGGCGCTGCGAGACCGCGTCCACCAACTGATGGAAGCCACTCGGGATAAGTTGCCGCAGACAGCGGCGGCAGAGGAACTGCAACGGGAAGACAGCGGCGCGGCAGGGCTGAGCCGCTATCTCTGGCGCTGTGGTTTCCCTACCTATGACGGGTGCGACGTGACATATTTCACCAGCGGCGAGGAGAAGTTTGCCGCCATGCTGGAAGCGCTGGAACAGGCGCAGGATTTTATTTTTATGGAGTACTTCATCCTGGCAAAGGGTGAGATGTGGGATACGGTGCTGGAGATTTTGCGGCGCAAAGCCGCCGAAGGTGTGGACGTACGGGTGATGTACGACGGTACCTGTGAGGTGGCGCTGGTGCCGCGGGGCTACACACGCCAGCTGGAGAAGATGGGGATCCGTGCCAAGGCTTTTGCACCGCTGATGCCGTTCCTCTCTACCCACTACAACTACCGCGACCACCGCAAGATTTTGATCGTGGACGGCAAGGTGGCCTTTACCGGCGGCATCAATCTGGCCGATGAGTATATCAACGCCGTGGATCGCTTTGGACACTGGAAAGATACGGCGGTATTGGTTCGTGGCGAGGCGGTGCGCAGCCTGACACGAATGTTTTTACAGATGTGGAGCGTGGAGGGTAAGACGGCGGAGTTTGATCGCTTTCTTGCCGCGCCGGTGCAGCGGCCGGAGAACGCCCGTGGCTACGTGATCCCCTATGGCGATTGCCCACTGGATGGGGATATGATCGCCGAACGGGTGTATATGGACATCCTCAACCGGGCAAAGAAATATGTGCACATTTTCACACCTTATCTCATTCTGGACGGAGAGATGGAAACGGCGCTGAAATTTGCCGCCGAGCGTGGCGTGGATGTGACACTGATCCTGCCGGGAATACCGGATAAAAAAATTCCCTATGCGCTGGCCAAGACCCACTACGGGCCGCTTTTGGACGCAGGGGTGAAAATCTACGAATATGTACCCGGTTTTGTCCACGCCAAGAGCTTCGTGTGCGACGACACCGAGGCGGTGGTGGGCACCATCAATCTGGACTACCGGAGCCTGTACCACCACTTTGAATGTGCCGTATATCTGCACGGCTGCGATGCAGTGGCGGACATTGAGCAGGATTTTCTCGCGACCCAGCGGCTGTGCCGTCCGGTCACCCGGCAGACCATCCGGGAGGAAAAATGGAGCGTCAGACTGATGGGCTTTGTGCTCAAGACCATCGCGCCCCTGCTGTGATCCAAAATGCCGGGAGAAAATGATAAAAAGTTCAAATTTGTTTCTTGATTTGTTCATATTATATTCAAAAATG
>JAZKYM010000099.1:0-10728 GCA_045612165.1 Vescimonas sp. | reverse complement strand
TTTTGATAAGCCGGACTTAATGACGGTGGACGTGCAGAAATACGACTCCTGTGTCATGCTGAATAAAGATCACCCGTTGGCGAATAAGGAAGATCTGACATTAGAGGATCTGAGGCAGGAGCAATTTGTCCAGCTGTGCAGCGAAGCCAACGAGGAAGGCTATCGGTATATCAGCAGCCTTCTGGGGAAGGGCGGCATCTCACCGGATGTGATTCAGGTGGAAAAGAATGCCGATGTCCTTCTCTGGGTGGAAATGGGATTGGGCGTAGCCGTCACCAGTAACCGCACCATTGAGCGGCAGAATCCCCGTGTGGTGATCCGCGAGCTGAACATGCCGGAGACGAAGGGGCATGATATGACGGTTGCCTGGCGAAAAAGTAACTATAATCCTGCGATTGCCTTGTTTATGGAACTGGCAGAAGAAGTGTGGAATACATAATAAGTCTGTATGAGAACACCCCCGATGCACATCGGAGGTGTTCTTGCTTTTGTCGGCAGGACGGCGAAAGGGTGTTGAAAAAATGCGGGTTTATTTTAAAAATTTTGCGCACATTTTGCCGATACCAATTGACAAATGCAGCGAAATAGAATACTCTAAACATAACTAACTGGTCAGACCAGTTGGGAGGGGGCGAAATGATGTATCTCGGAATTGATATTGGTTCGACAACATCCAAGTGCGCGCTGATGGATCACAGAGGTAAACTGCTGGCGCTGTCCCTTGTGGTGGGCGGTATCGGCACCGGCGGTCCGGAAGAAGCGCTGGCACAGGTAATGGAGAAGGTGGGCGCTACCAGAGAACAGATTCTGGCGATTGCCGCCACCGGTTACGGTCGCGCTTCGTGGGGAGATGCAGACTATCAGGTCAGCGAATTGACCTGCCACGGAATCGGAGGAAGACATGTTTTTCCTGAGTTGAGGACTCTGATTGACATTGGCGGTCAGGACGCTAAAGTGGTGGCCCTCAATGCAGAAGGTCAGATGTCTGAGTTTTTGATGAATGATAAGTGTGCGGCCGGTACAGGCCGTTTTCTGGATGTGATGGCCAATATCCTGCGCGTGGATATTGACGATATGGGTGAGGAGGCACTGAGCGCCGAAGAACACGCCCGTATTTCCAGCACCTGCACGGTCTTTGCTGAAAGCGAAGTCATCAGTCAGCTGGCCAAGGGCGTGAACCGTGCTTCCATTGTGGCCGGAATCTGCGATTCGGTGGCGGCCCGTACGGCTACGCTGGCGAAGCGGATCGGCATCAAGCAGCCGGTCTGTATGAGCGGCGGTGTGGCCCATAATGTGGGTGTGCGTACTGCGCTGGAAAAAGCGCTGGGCGTTCCGTTGCTGTATTCGCCGCAGTGTCAGCATTTTGGGGCAATCGGCGCTGCTGTGTACGCCCTGCGAAAGCATCAAAAAGCATAAGCAACAGCTTAAATATAGAGGAGGAAACGAACATGGCAGAAAACGCAAAACCTGCTCGTCCGGCATCGGATCCCAATTCGGCCAAGTACAAGCTCAACCAGATTGCCGCCAAGGCGTATTCTGATGTACAGGCCGCCAAGGAGCGCGGAGAGAAAATCGGCTGGATTTCCAGCAACTTCCCCGTTGAGATCCCCGAAACGCTGGGTATCCCCGTATGCTATCCTGAAAATCAGGCGGCAGGCATTGCCGCTCGCGGCGGCGGTGTCCGTCTGTGCGAGGTGGCAGAGGGTGAGGGTTATTCCAATGACATTTGCGCCTATGCCCGTATCAGCATGGCATACGCACAGGTCAAGGATGCCCCTGAACAGAATATGCCCATGCCCGACTTCGTTCTTTGCTGCAATAATATCTGCAACTGCATGATCAAGTGGTATGAGAACCTTGCCAAAGATCTGGACATTCCCATGATCCTGATCGACATTCCCTTCAACCCCGATGATGAGGTGTCCGATGCTGAGGTCGCTTATGTGAAGAACCAGTTCTGGGATGCCATTCATCAGCTGGAGGAACTCACCGGCAAGAAGTGGTCGGATGAGCGCTATCAGGAAGTGATGGAGTATTCCGGCCGCACCAGCCGCGCCTGGCTGGCTGCCACTGCCTGCGCCAAGTATGAGCCCAGCCCCTTCAACGGCTTTGACCTGCTCAACCACATGGCCGTTATGGTGACTGCCCGTGGTAAGAAAGAGGCAGCCGATGCCATGGAAACGCTGCTCAAGGAGTACGAAGAAAACCACGCCACCGGTAAGAGCACTTTCCGTGGCGAAGAGAAGTACCGCATCATGTTTGAAGGCATTGCCTGCTGGCCTTGGCTGCGCGTGACTGCTACCGGCATGAAAGACCGCGGCATCAACATGGTGACCACCATTTACGCCGATGCATTTGGCTTTATTTACGACGATTTCGACGGTATGTGCCGTGCTTACTGCAGAGTGCCCAACGCCATCAATCTGGAAGTGGCTCGCGACAAGCGCGTGAAGCTCTGCAAGGATAACCACGTGGAGGGTTTGCTGGTGCATGTGAACCGCTCTTGCAAACTGTGGAGCGGCTTTATGCAGGAGATGAGTCGTCAGATCGGTGAGGAGTGCGATATTCCTGTGACCTCTTTCGACGGTGACCAGGCTGATGCCCGTAACTTCTCTGAGGCTCAGTACGATACCCGTGTTCAGGCTTTGACCGAAATTATGGATAGCCGGAAGGAGGCAAAGGCATGAACTATCAGGAATTGATCGCCCGTTTTCAGCAGATCGCTGAAAATCCTGCTGCACAGATGAAGAACTATCTCAGCGAGGGTAAAAAAGTGGTGCTGACCGCTCCTGTTTATACCCCCGAGGAGATTATTCACGCCATGGGCGCCGTGCCTATGGGAGCGTGGGGTGCCGATGTGGCCCTTTCCCGTTCCAAGGAATATTTCCCTGCCTTTATCTGCTCCATTATGCAGTCCATTCTGGAGATGGGCATGGCCGGTACATATCAGGGTGCATCCGCAATCGTGATTCCCTCCCTGTGCGACTCTCTGAAGTGCCTGGGTCAGAACTGGAAGTATGCTGTGAAGGATATTCCCTTTATCCCTATGACCTATCCTCAGAATCGTGCCAATGAAAATGGCATTCAGTTTACACTGGCCGGTTATCGCCGTGTGATCGGTGATCTGGAAAAGGCTCTCGGCACTGCTTTCAATGCCGAAGCTCTGGCTGCCTCCAACGCCGTGTACAACCGCCACAATGCGGTGATGCGTGAGCTGGATGTTCTGCTGGCTCAGCACGGCGAGGTGAGCAACCGTCAGCGCAGTGCCATTTATAAGAGCGCCTTCTTCATGCGCAAGGAAGAACATACCGCTCTGGTGGAAGAGCTGATCGCTGCCCTGAAAGAGCAGCCTGCCGTGGATGGCAAGGTGCGTATTGTGACCAGCGGTATCCTGTGCGACAGCCCTGCACTGCTGGATTGCTTTGATGAGCTGGGTTTCCGGATCGTCGGCGACGATGTGGCTGCCGAAAGCCGCCAGTACCGCACAGACGTGCCGGAAGGGGAGGACCCCCTGCGTGCACTGGCTGAGAAGTTCAGCCGGATGGATCACTGCTCTGTGCTTTATGACGTGGAGAAAAAGCGCGCCGATCTGATCGTGCGTCTGGCAAAGGAGCGCGAAGCACAGAGTGTTCTGGTTGTGATGACCAAGTTCTGCGACCCCGAAGAGTTTGACTTTGTGCCCATTCGCAAGGCTTGCCGCGCTGCCGGTGTGAGCATCTCTCAGATCGAGGTTGACCGTCAGATGGCCGACTTTGCACAGGTTCGTACGCTGCTGGAGACTCTGCGGGATACCATTGCTTAATTAGTAGTTCATTAAAAATAAACATAAAGGAGAGAACGATATGCCTGAAGTCAAAAGACCTCTCGAGGGCGTAAAGGTTCTGGAGCTGGCTACCTTTGTTGCTGTTCCTGCCTGCGCCCGTTATCTGGCCGATCTGGGTGCTGAAGTCATTAAGATCGAGGCACTGCAGGGTGACCCTCTGCGCTACACCTTCGTTAACGAAGGCCGTCCCGGTACTGAGCTGGAACAGACCAGCTACGACGTGGACAACGCCGGCAAGAAGTGCATTGCCCTGAACACCAAGAGCGCGGCCGGCCGTAAAGTGCTGGATGAGCTGCTGGAGCAGGCTGACATCTTTGTGACCAACTGGCGCCAGCCTGCGCTGGAGCGCGCCGGTCTGGATTATGAAACGCTGAAGGTGCGTTTCCCCAAGCTGGTCTACGGTCTGGTCAGCGGTTACGGTGAAAAGGGCCCCGACAAGGATCTGCCCGGTTTCGACTTTACTGCTTTCTTTGCCCGCGGCGGCGTTCTGGGTACGCTGTATGATAAAGACAGCATGCCTCTGACCCCCATTGCCGGCTTCGGCGATCATCAGGTGGCCATGAACCTGGCCTCCGGTCTGCTCGCTGCACTGTACAAAGTGGAAAAGGGCGGTAACGGTGACCGCGTTGTGGTCAGCCTGCTGCATTCTGCCCTGTGGGATATTGCCATCATGCTGCAGAGCGCACAGTACAATGATCCTTCCACCAAGTTCCCTGTGTCCCGTAAGCTGATCGCCAATCCTCTGAACATGGCACACCGCACCAAGGACGGCCGTTGGCTGCAGATCGCAGTGCCCCGTTACGATTTCCACTATCCCAAGTTTGTCCCTCTGATCGGCAGAGCCGACCTGATTGACGATCCTCGCTATTATCCTCAGGCAAACCTGCAGGCAAATCTTGAAGAGTTCTATCACATTCTGGCAGACGCCTTTGCCCAGAAGGATCTGGAAGAGTGGAAGCAGATTCTGACCGAAGGCGATATCCCCTTTGCCGTGGCCCAGACTTGGGATGAGGTACTGGTGGACGAGCAGGCTTGGGCCAGTGACTGCCTGTACGCGATGGATTATCCCACCGGAAACACTCGTACGATGGTTCGTACGCCTGTTATCTTTACCGAAACCGGTCTGCCTCCTTACGTGCGCGGCCCCTATCTGGGTGAGCACACCAAGGAAATTCTGGCCGGCCTGGGTTATACCGATGAGCAGGTGGATGCCCTGCTGGCAGACGGTGTAGCCAAGCAGCGTGATTAAAGAAGGAGGAATTTAGCATGATCCTTTCCAAAGAGCATCAGATGATGCGCAAGCTGTTCCGCCAGTTCGCGGAAACAGAGTTTACCCCCGAGCTGCTGGACGAGCTGGAAAATACCGGCGAGTTCAACAGAGCCATTCACGACAAGATGGCTCAGTACGGTTTCATGGGCACCAAGATCCCCGTCGAGTACGGTGGACAGGGCGGCGACAGTCTGGCTTACGCCCTGATGATCGAAGAGTTCGCCCGTGTGTCTCCCGTGCTGTCCATCTACGCCAACACCTCCAACTCTCTGGGTGCCGGCCCTCTGCTGTTCTGCGGCAACGAAGAGCAGAAGCAGAAGTATGTGGTGCCTGTTGCCAAGGGTGAGAAGATTCTGGTGTTCGGCCTGACCGAGCCCGGCGCCGGTTCCGATGCCGGCGGCACCCAGACCACCGCTGTGCAGGACGGTGACTACTATGTGCTCAACGGCCGCAAGACCTTTATCTCCGGTGCTCCCTTTGCCGACTATTGCGTGATTTACGCCAAGACCGATCCCACCCAGAAGGGCAGCCGCGGCATTTCCATGTTCATCGTGGACATGAAGCTGCCCGGTGTCTCTTGCGGTAAGCCCGAGCACAAGATGGGTATGATCGGCTATCCCACCAGCGATGTGATTCTGGAAGATGTCCGCGTTCATAAGAGCGACCTGCTGGGCCCCCTGCATAAGGGTTTTGCCACCGCAATGAAGACGCTGGATGGCGGCCGTCTGGGTATGGCTGCACAGGCTCTGGGTATTGCACAGGGCTGTCTGGAAGAGGCTACCCGTTATGCCAAGGAGCGTAAGCAGTTCGGTCAGCCCATCGCCAAGTTCCAGGAGATCAGCTTTATGCTGGCCAATATGGCCACCCAGATCGAAGCTGCCCGCCAGCTGATCTATTCCACTGCCGTCCGTAAGGATGCCAACGATCCCGAGAGCACCAAGCTGTGCGCCATGAGTAAGCTGTTTGCGGCCGAGATGTGCAACCGCGTTGCCTACGATGCCCTGCAGATCCACGGCGGTTACGGTTATATCAAGGAATACAAGGTGGAGCGTTTCTACCGCGATGCCCGTATTACCTCGATCTATGAAGGTACCTCTCAGGTTCAGAAGCTGGTTATCTCCGGCAACCTGCTGAAGTAAGGAGGAGCGAAACATGAAATTTATTGTCTGCGCAAAGCAAGTTCCGGATACCTCCGGTAAGGTTGCGGTGAAGGCTGACGGTACGATGGACCGTGCTTCCATGGCAACTATCATCAACCCCGACGATCTGAACGCCATCGAAGCTGCTCTGACGCTGAAGGATGCCAATCCCGACGCTAAGGTTGTTGTGGTCTCCATGGGTCCTCCTGCTGCCGAGTCCATGCTGCGTGAGCTGCTGGCCATGGGTGCTGATGAGGCTATTCTGGTTTCCGGCCGCGAGTTTGGCGGTTCCGATACCTTTGCCACCAGCCAGATCATCGCCGGTGCTCTGGCACATCTGGGCATCGAGGAAGATGACGTGATTTTCTGCGGCCGTCAGGCCATCGATGGTGATACGGCTCAGGTCGGCCCCCAGATCGCCGAGAAGCTGAACATTCCTCAGGTCTCCTATGCTGCCGGTATTAAGAAGGAAGGCAATACGCTGATCGTCAAGCGTGCGCTGGAAGATGGCTACATGAACATTCAGGTCCAGACGCCCTGCCTGATCACCTGCATCAAGGAACTCAATACCCCTCGTTATATGACCGTCAAGGGTATTCTGGAGTGCAACAGCAAGCCTTTCAGCGTGTATGATTTCAATACGCTGAAGGACGAGCCTCTGATTGAGGTCAATACCATCGGTCTGAAGGGTTCTCCCACCAACGTCTATAAGTCTTTCTCGCCTCCGCTGAAGGGTGCCGGTCAGATGATCGGTTCCGATGAAGCGTCCGTTGCCGGCCTGATGGCAACTCTGGCTGAAAAGCATATTATTTAAGGAGGTGCGCAATATGTCTGATTTTATCAATACTGATCTGAGCGCCTTCCGCGGCGTATGGGTCATCTGCGAACAAAATGACGGTGTGGTCAATCCCACCAGCTTTGAACTGCTCAGCGAAGGCCGTAAGCTGGCTGACGATCTGGGCGTGGAGCTGTGCGGTGTTCTGCTGGGCGGTGACGTTGCTGCTCTGGCCGGTCAGCTGGGCGGCTACGGTGCCGACAAGGTCTACCTGTGCCAGCATCCTCTGCTGAAGAACTACACCACCGATGCCTACACCAAGGTGCTGTGCGATCTGGTGATGGAGAAGAAGCCTGAGATCGTTCTCATCGGTGCCACCAACATCGGCCGTGATCTGGGCCCCCGTTGTGCAGCCCGTCTGCATACCGGTCTGACCGCCGACGTGACCCATTTGGATATCGATACGGCCAAGTACATCGAGTTCCTGCGCACCACCTCCACCATCAATGTGGATGCTGCCAAGTGGAACATGGAGGATAAGGGCCTGAAGATGACTCGTCCTGCTTTCGGCGGTCACCTGATGGCAACCATTATCTGCCCCAATTTCCGTCCTCAGATGTCTACCGTCCGTCCCGGCGTTATGAAGTGCGCTCCTTATGATGAAGCAAAGGCTGCCGCCTGCGTCATCGAGCACTGCGCTGTTGCGCTGGAGGAGAAGGACATCAAGACCAAGGTTCTGGAGATCGTCAAGGAAGCAAAGACTGTGGTGGATCTGATCGGTGCCGAGGTCATCGTGTCTGTGGGTCACGGCATTTCCAAGGATGTTGCCAAGGGCCTCGAGCTGGCTGAGGAACTGGCCAAAGCACTGGGCGGCGTCGTGGGCGCATCCCGCGCCGCTGTGGATGCCGGCTATATGACGGCTGACCATCAGGTTGGTCAGACCGGTAAAACGGTCCGTCCTCGCCTGTACATCGCACTGGGCATTTCCGGCGCTATCCAGCACAAGGCCGGTATGCAGGATTCCGAGTACATCATCGCTGTCAATACCAATGCCGCCGCCCCCATCTTCGAGGTGGCTGACTACGGTATCGTTGGTGACCTGTACAAGGTAGTGCCTATGATGCTGGATGCTCTGAAGAAGAACTGAATAGCGTTCTCCTGACGCAACGCTGTGCTGAAAGTGTTCCGACATTTGTTGGATAAGGCGGACGATTCCGAGGAAGATTTTCGACGAATGTCCGACGCCGAAGCGTTGAAAAAGTGGCGATTTTGTCATATAGTTATTGTGATACTATATGTAATTAAATCACTACAGTTAAGGAGAGCAAAACTATGAGCATTTTGGTTGAAATTTCCGAGGCCCTGCAGAAGGGTAAGGCAAAGATGATCAAGACCCTGGTTCCTCAGGCACTGGAAGAGGGTATCCCCGCACAGCAGATTCTGGAAGAGGGCCTGCTGGGTGGTATGAGCATCGTTGGCGAAAAGTTTAGAAAGAACGAAGTGTATGTCCCCGAGGTTCTGGTTGCTGCCCGCGCCATGAACACCGGCGCTGAGCTGCTCAAGCCCTATCTGAGCGAGGCCGGCGTGGCTGCCAAGGGCAAGGTTTGCCTGGGTACCGTCAAGGGTGACCTGCACGATATCGGCAAGAATCTGGTCCGTATGATGATGGAAGGCAGGGGCCTGGAAGTCATCGATCTGGGTGTGGATGTTGAGCCCGAGAACTTCATCAAGACCGCTGTTGAGCAGAACTGCCAGGTGATCGCCTGCTCCGCTCTGCTGACCACTACCATGGCTTCCATGGCAGAGGTGGTTGCCAAGGCTGACGAGGCCGGCATCCGCGGTAAGGTGAAGATCATGGTGGGCGGCGCTCCCGTCACCCAGAGCTTTGCTGATAGCATCGGTGCTGATGCTTACACGGCTGACGCCGCTTCCGCCGCCGAGAAGGCTGCTGAACTGGCCGGCTGATAACAGCAAATTATTGGCCGTTTTGCCGCTACTGCGCAAAACGGCCATTTATTTTAAAATTTTATGGAGGTTAAATCATGGATCCTAATACTCACTTTGTAAAAAAAGAAGTATTCCAGGGCGAAGAGATCGAAGCCATCTATCTCAAGGCACGCAAGCCTTTGGATAATATCGACGGCATCGACCTGTCTACCAGTGACAACCCCATGCTGCGCATGGGTCACGGCTTCTGCCCTCCTTTCAATCCCCGCACCTATGAGGCCGCTCCCGGCATCATCTGCGAGCAGGATGTGGAAGTCGTTATGCGTGACGGCTGCAAGATCTACTGCGACATTTTCCGCCCCGTGACCGATGTGAAGGTCCCTGTCATCATTTCCTGGAGCTGGTTCGGCAAGCGCCCCGGCGAGGGTATGAGCGAATGGCAGCTGATGGGTGTCCCCCCCGGAACCGTGTCCAAGATGGCTAAGTTCGAGTCTCCCGACCCCGCTTACTGGTGCTATCAGGGCTACGCTGTAGCCAATGTTGACGTTCGCGGCGCCGGTCACTCCGAAGGCGACGTGCATATCTTCACCCATCAGGACCGCGAGGACGGCTACGACTTCGTCGAGTGGATCGCCGTTCAGGATTGGTGCAACGGTAAGGTCGGTATGGCCGGTAACTCCGGCGTGGCCATCCACCAGTGGGGCATCGCCGCTGAGTGTCCTCCTCATCTGGCCTGCATCGCTCCCTGGGAGTCCACCACTGACCTGTATCGTGAGTCTCTGTTCGAGGGCGGTATCCCCGCTCTGGGCTTCAATGAGTTCATCGCAGCGCAGGTGACCGGTAACGGCGGCGTAGACGATCAGGTCGCCATGGGCCGCAAGTACCCCCTGATGAACGGTTACTGGCGTGATAAGATTCCTGATTTCTCCAAGGTCCGCATCCCCGTCTATCAGACCGCAGGCTGGTCCCACTTCCATCTGCGCGGCTCCATCAACGCTTTCCGTAAGTGCAAGTCCCGCAAGAAGTGGCTGCGTGCCCACCGTGACTTCGAGTGGCCCGACACCTACACCCCTGAGAATCTGGAAGACCTGAAGCGCTTCTACGACCGCTATCTGAAGGACATCCACAACGGTTGGGAAATGACCCCCCGTGTCCGTCTGGACGTGATGGATGGCTTCGATGTGGACTACCAGCTGCGCCGTGCCGAGGATAACTTCCCCCTCAAGCGCACTGAGTACCGCCGCTACTATCTGGATGCCGCTCACATGGATATGCACGATCAGCCCGTCGAGGTGCACCACTCCGTCAGCTATGACGGCAACGAGGGTGTTGTGGAGTTCGACATGGAGTTCACCGAGGATACCGAGCTGACCGGTTATATGTTCCTGCGTCTGTTCGTCGAGGTCGACGGTTATGACGACGCCGATATGTTCATCAACATCCAGAAGTCCGACGCTGCCGGCAACTGGGTGCCTTGGGATACTCTGGGCGAGCATCACCCCGGCGCATGGGGCAAGTGCCGCGTCAGCCACCGCGAGCTGGATCCCAAGCTGTCCACCAGCTACCAGCCCGTTATGGCCCACGTCCGCGAGCAGAAGCTGTCTCCCGGCGAGATCGCACAGTGCGATATCGAGATCGTTCCCTCCAGCCGCTTCTGGCATAAGGGTCAGCGTATCCGTGTCCAGATCGCAGGTCACTACATCCGCGAGGGCTGGTTCGAGCCTCTGACCTGGGATACCGACAACCACGGCAAGCACATCATCCACACCGGCGG
>JAZKYM010000098.1:0-29181 GCA_045612165.1 Vescimonas sp. | reverse complement strand
CTTGTACCGCACAGGACAAGTGATCACTCCGGTGGACACCAGAGTTTTGATGCGTCCGGCGATGACAGCCGCCGATGCGCAAGTACTGATTGCGGCGCTGGAGAAACTGGAGATACCGGCTGTTCCTGTGGGCAATCCGCGGATGCTGAAAGACTATTACCAGTCGGTTGTGACGACTTATGATTGTGCTGCCGTGGCGCAGTTGATCTGTCAACTGGCGCGCCGCAGTGCGCAGGCGGTTTCCCAAGGGAAAAAGCCCAGTCAAATGGATGAGCGGTATCTCAAACGGGCCGAGGACCAATTGTACGGAGAACTGGCCGCAGCGCTGGGTCTGGAGCGAAGCGCGGTATCCGGGTATATCCGCCAATACTATCCCCACTGGCCGGAAATGTAAGATAAAGACCGAAGAGCTGCGGGCTCTTCGGTCTTTTTTGCGGAAAGCGGGAAAAGACAGTTGACCGTGAGGGAAAGAGCGGTTATAATGGCGGAGAAAGAACGGAAAACCGCTTAAAATAATCCCGTTCCCCCTTGCCATAAGGCTGTATACGTGTGGAGCTGTGCAGGGACTGACCCTCTCCTGTGCAGATTCCCTATAAAAAGCAGGACGCGCAAGCGTCCTGCTTCTATCTTTTTCGCTGAATTGTTGCTTGCAAGGGAGCCGGGGAGGCAGTATGATGGAGGAAAGGGGATGATGGCATGACGACAAAGAATGTCATATACGCACGGGAGGACATATCCTGCATTTTGCCGGAGTCGATGGACACGGAATTTGACTTCTATGATGCCGAACAAGCGCCCGTTTCTCTATATGGTGTGTTTCGGGAAGGCGATGGCTTTGTGCGTATGCCGCGCCATATTGCCCGGCGCGTCAGCGAACGGGTTGCTGTGCGGAACGAGCACACGGCGGGAGGTCGAATTCGCTTCGTCACCGACAGTAGCCGGATTGCGGTGATTGCTGCCGTGGCGCCGGGCGGCGGGATGCCGCATTTTGCCTATACCGGCGTTTCTGGGTTTGACCTTTACGCTTCCGGGGAGGGAACCATGCGGTATTGGGGGACAATTGTTCCGCCGCCGGATCACACGGGAAGCATTCACGGTGTTGTGGACCTGATGGCGAAGGAGCGCCGCACCGTTCAGATCAACATGCCGCTTTACAACAGCGTAAAGAAAGTATACATTGGCCTGGAACGCGGTAGCACCCTGTTGGCGGCAGAACCGCTGAGCGTCCCCCCTGTGGTGTATTATGGTTCGTCCATCACGCAAGGCGGATGTGCGTCCCGCCCGGGCAACAGCTATCAGGCGATCATTCATCAGAACTTGAAGGCAGACTATCTGAACCTGGGGTTTTCCGGCAGTGCGTTGGCGGAAGAAGTCATGATGGAATATATTGCCGCTCTGTCGATGTCGGCGTTTGTTTATGATTATGACCACAACGCGCCCGATGTGGAATTTCTGGAAAAGACACACTACGGTGGTTACCGGGCGGTGCGCGCAGCGCAGCCGGATGTGCCGATTTTGATACTGTCCAGACCGAAGTGCCGCCTTACACCGGAAGAGGAAGAACGCAGGAGGATCATCCGCGCAAGCTATGACCGGGCGATAGCAGAGGGTGACCGTAGGGTGTATTACATTGACGGCACGGAACTGCTGGATCCGGGGATGGAAGACCATGCGCTGGTGGATAATTGCCATCCGGCAGATATTGGCTTTTTCTCCATGGCAAAACGGATCGGGCCGATGATTTGCCGCATGATCGAAGGAACGCAATTGCCTTCCGGCGGTGAATAAAGAAAAAAAGAGCCTGCTGCGGAATTTGCTCTGCAGCAGGCTTTTTTGCCGGTCATTCAAAATAGATGGGGTTATCAAAGTCGCGAACTGTTTCGCCGCGCTTGGTATCGTAGACATAGACGATGTTGACTTCCTCATAAGCCAGACGCATGGCGAAATTTTTGGCCTCGTAAATATCATCGGTTTCGAAGAATGGGACAAAGTCGGTGCCGGGCAGATCGCGGCGCCACATAATCTGAAAACGCATGGATTATCCTCCGAGATGTTTTTCACCAGTATAACCCACCGGGAGAAGGAATGCAATGGATTTCCTTTGTAGAAAAAACGAAAAAGGGCTTTCATTCCGTGTGGTTGTGGGGTATAATACAATGGTTGGAATAAGTGCTCACGAGGGGGAGATGCATCATGAAGATCGGATTCGATAATGAGAAGTATCTGGAACTGCAAGCCCATCATATCCGCGAGCGAGTGGCACAGTTTGGCGGAAAGCTGTATATGGAATTTGGCGGCAAACTGTTTGACGACCACCACGCGTCCCGCGTATTGCCAGGTTTCCGGCCGGACAGTAAGATCCGCATGTTGGCAACCATGAAAGACGAAGTGGAGATCGTGGTTGTGATCTCCGCCGGTGATATTGAAAAGAACAAGATGCGCGGCGATCTGGGCATCCCCTACGATGAAGATGTGCTGCGTCTGATGGATATTTTCCGCCAGTTGGGCTTCTATGTGGGCAGCGTGGTTATCACACAGTATGCCGGGCAGAGTGCGGCGGATGCATTTATTAAGCGCTTGACGGCGCTGGGCGTCAAGTGCTCCCGCCACTATCCCATTGCCGGTTATCCCTCCGATGTGGCCCATATCGTCAGCGACGAGGGTTTGGGTAAGAACGACTACATTGAAACCGAGCGCCCTGTGGTGGTGATCACGGCGCCCGGTCCCGGCAGCGGCAAGATGGCCACGTGCCTGAGCCAACTCTACCACGACCATAAGCGCGGTGTGGCGGCAGGCTATGCCAAGTATGAGACGTTCCCCATCTGGAATCTGCCCTTGAAGCATCCGGTGAATCTGGCATACGAGGCGGCTACGGCAGATCTGAATGATGTGGACATGATCGACCCGTTCCATCTGGAAGCTTACGGTGAGTCGACGGTAGAATACAATCGTGACGTGGAGATTTTCCCGGTTCTCAATGCCATGTTCCAGAAGATTCAGGGCGAGTCTCCCTATAAGTCTCCCACCGATATGGGTGTGAATATGGCCGGCTGCGCCATCGTGGACGATGAAGTGTGCCGCGCTGCCTCGCAGGTAGAGATTTTGCGCCGCTACTATAAGACCATGGTGCAGAAGGTGCGCGGTGAGTGCGATGAGAGCGTGGTGCGCAAGCTGGAGATCGTGATGCAGCAGGCAGGCGTTACGCCTGATATTTGTCCTGCTGTGGGCGCCTGTCTGGAAAAGGCTGAGGAGACCGGTGCACCGGCCGGCGCGATGGTACTGGGTGACGGCGCGGTGGTGACGGGAAAGACCTCGTCGCTGCTGGGTGCGTCTGCGGCGCTGCTGCTCAATGCCCTCAAGCACATGGCGGATATTGATCCGGAGACGGAGCTGATCTCTCCGGAAGTCATTGAGCCCATCAGTGTACTGAAAACCGAAAATCTGGGCCACCGCAATCCCCGTCTGCACTCTGACGAGGTGCTCATTGCACTGGCTATTTCCGGTGTCAGCGATCCGCTGGCGGCGAAGGCGCAGCAGCAATTGGACAAGCTGCGTGGCTGTGATGCCCATTTCTCCGTGGTGATCTCCGGTGAGGATATTCAGCTGTATCAGCGGCTGGGCATCAACGTCAGCTGTGAGCCCAAGTACGAGTCCAAAAAGCTCTATCACAAATAAGCGAAAGTGGCCGCAACGCGGCCACTTTCTTACGCAGGAAAGGAAGTTACTATGCACAATATTGCCCAGACGCTGGCGCAGGAACTGAAGGTTTCCGCCCAGCACGTGGAAAACGTGATTGCCCTGCTGGATGAGGGTAACACCATTCCCTTTATCGCACGGTACCGCAAAGAAATGCACGGCAGCATGGATGACACGGCGCTGCGTACGCTCAGTGACCGGCTGAACTATCTGCGCAATCTGGCTGCGCGCAAGGAGGAAGTGAAAAACTCCATCGCCGGACAGGAGAAGCTGACGGAGGAACTGGCTACCGCCATTGATGCGGCCAAGACGCTGGCGGAGGTGGAGGATCTGTACCGCCCCTACAAGCAGAAGCGCCGCACCCGTGACACGATGGCAAAGGAAATAGGCCTTGAGCCGCTGGCCCGGCTGATTTTTGAGCAGAAGGACAAGCGCGCTGTGGCGGAAATGGCCGTTGCGTACATCGATGCGGAAAAGGGTGTGGAGACGGCGGAGGATGCGCTGGCCGGTGCTAACGACATCATCGCCGAGTGGATGGCTGACGATGCCGCCATCCGCAAGGAACTGCGAGAGCTGACGGTGAAGAAGGGCTCTTTGCGCACGGCTGCCGCCAAGGAAGAGGACAGCGTGTACCGTCTGTACTACGAGTTCAGCCAGCCCATCGCCAAGCTGGCCGGTCACCAGATTCTGGCAATCAACCGCGGTGAAAAGGAAGAGTTTTTGAAAGTTTCTGTGGAACTGGACCGCGAGTGGGCATTGGGTCTGATCTGGAACCGCTGTGTCAGTGGTCGCAGCGACAGCGCTGCGTTTGTTCGCGCCGCCTGCGAAGATGGCTTTGATAGACTGCTGTGGCCCTCCATGGAGCGTGAGATCCGTTCCGCGCTGACCGATACCGCTTGTGAGGGTGCCATCGCCATGTTTGCACTGAACCTGCGCCCCCTGCTGATGCAGCCTACCGTCAAGGGCCACGTGACCATGGGCCTCGACCCCGGCTACGCCCACGGCTGCAAGGTGGCGGTGGTGGACGGTACCGGCAAGGTGCTGGATACCACGGTGGTATATCCTACCTACGGTCAGCGCCAGAAGGATGAAGCCATCCGCAAATTGAGCGCCATGGTGCATCGGCACGGCGTGGAACATATCGCCATCGGCAACGGCACCGCCAGCCGTGAGACGGAGCAGATGGCTGTGGAGATGATTCGCGCTCTGGGCGGCGGTGTGGCCTACATGATCGTCAACGAGGCCGGTGCCTCTGTGTATTCGGCCAGCAAGCTGGCTGCCGAGGAGTTTCCCGAGTTTGATGTGAATCTCAGAAGCGCCGTGTCCATCGCGCGCCGTATGCAGGACCCACTGGCGGAGCTGGTGAAGATTGACCCCAAGGCCATCGGCGTGGGCCAGTATCAGCACGATATGCCCCAGAAGCGACTGGACGAGACTCTCTCTGGTGTGGTGGAAGACTGCGTCAACGCTGTGGGCGTGGACGTGAATACCGCCAGTGCCAGCCTGCTGGGCCGCGTGTCCGGTCTTAATGGTACTACCGCCAAGAATATCGTCAAGTACCGCGAAGAGAACGGTATCTTTACCACCCGACGTCAGCTTTTGAAGGTGCCCAAGCTGGGTCCCAAGGCCTTTGAGCAGAGCGCCGGCTTCCTGCGTGTGCCGGAGAGTAAGTCCGTGCTGGACAACACCGGTGTGCATCCGGAAAGCTATACTGCCGCCGAGGCGTTGCTGGAGCTGTGCGGTTATACGCTGGCAGATGTGGCAAAGGGTGAAATTGGCATGCTGGAACAGAAGGTGAAGCTGCTGGGCGAGGAAAAGGTGGCCGAGAAGATCGGTGTGGGCGTGCCTACGCTGCGCGACGTGGTGAAGGAACTGATGAAGCCCGGCCGCGACGTCCGTGACGACCTGCCTGCACCCATCCTGCGCACCGACGTGCTGGATATCAAGGATCTGGCCGCCGGCATGGTGCTCACCGGCACGGTGCGCAACGTGGTGGACTTCGGTGTGTTTGTGGATATCGGCGTTCATCAGGATGGTCTTGTCCACATCTCTCAGGTGTGCAATAAGTTCATCAAGCACCCCAGCGAGATCGTCGCGGTAGGCGACATCGTCAAGGTGGTGGTGCTGGAAGTGGATCAGAAGAAGCACCGCATCGGCCTTTCCATGAAGCAGGTGCCCAAAGAGCAGAAATAAGGCAATCAACAAGGAGAGTAGCTGCTCACGGCAGCTACTCTCCTTTATACTTCTTTCGCGTGGCAAGGCCGCCGCGGATATGGCGCTGGGCCTTGTTCTCCTCCAAAATCTCTTTGGCCTGCAGATACAGCTGCCGGTTGATGAAAGGCAGCCGCTCGGCGATATCTTTGTGCACCGTGGATTTGCTGATGCCGAACTGTTTGGCGGCCTGCCGCACGGTGGCGCGGTTTTCGATGATGTACAGCGCGAGGTCGCACGCCCGCTGCTCCAGATTCCCGTTCATGGCTTCCCTCTCTTCAATGATACTTCTGCGCTCATCTTATGAGAGGGAAGAAGAAAAAAGTACGAAAGATTGACACGGGCAGAGGAGGAAGCTACAATGAAGGACAGAAAACAATTCTCTTGAACGGAGGACAAACCTATGCCCCAGCTGAGCAAACGCGTGGATACTTTTACCGATTCCGTCATCCGCCGCATGACCCGCATCAGTGACGAGACCCCCGGCAGCATCAACCTGTCCCAGGGTTTTCCCGACTTTGATCCGCCCCAGATCCTGCTGGAGGCGATGCGCGAGATGTCCGGCGGTGGTGAGCAGCACCAGTATCCGGTTACATTCGGCTCGCCCAATCTGCGCAAGTGCATTGCCGAGAAGTATTCCCCCATTCTGGGCCGCACCATCGACCCGGAGGAGGAAGTGACCGTCACCTGCGGCGGTACGGAGGCGATGCTGTGCACCGTGCTTGCCATCTGCAATCCCGGCGACAAGGTGATTGCGTTTTCTCCCGTGTATGAAAACTACGGTACCGACGCTATTTTGAGCGGCGCTCAGCCCATCTACGTGCCGCTGGTGCCTCCCACCTACGACTTTGACCGCGAAGTGCTGGAAGACGCCTTCCGGCAGGGCGCCAAAGCCATTATTGTCTGCAATCCTTCCAATCCCTGTGGCAAGGTCTTTACTAGGGAAGAACTGGAGTTTATCGAGTCGCTGGCTGAAAAGTACGATGCCTTCGTCATCACCGATGAGGTGTATGAGCACATCGTTTTCCCACCCCATGTGCACACCATGGCCGCGTCCCTCCCTGGTGCCTATGAGCGCACCATCACCTGCAACTCTCTGTCCAAGACTTTCTCCATCACCGGATGGCGGCTGGGTTTTGTCATCGCGCCGCCTGCTATTTCCGAGCACATCAAGAAGGTCCACGACTTCACCACCATCGGTGCGCCTGCTCCGCTGCAGGAGGCGGTGTGCCGTGCCTTTACGCTGGGTCAGGACTACTATGACGACATGCTCAAGGCGTATAGCCGCAAGCGCGATATCTTCTGCGGCGGCCTTAAGGAGATGGGTCTGCCCCACACGGTGCCGCAGGGTTCTTACTTCGTGATGGTGGACATCTCCGCCTTTTTGGCCAAGGAGAAGTTTGCCGGCTGGACCGACTTGGAGTTCTGCGAGTGGATGGTAAAGGAAGTGGGCGTGGCTGCCGTGCCCGGTTCCAGCTTCTTCGCCGAGCCGGTCAATCACCTCATTCGCCTCCACTTTGCCCGCAGCGAGGAGTCCCTCCGGGAGGCTGTGCGGCGGCTGGGGATGCTGAAAAAGTATCTGTAAATATGAAAAAATTCCCGCCTGAGGCGGGAATTTTTTATTTCTTTTTTCAGTTGATACCGTCCAGATAGTGGCAGGCGGCCATGGCGGCGATGGCACCGTCGGCAGCGGCGGTGGTCACCTGGCGGATGCGCTTGCTGCGGCAGTCACCGGCCACGAACAGGCCGGCGGTCTGGGTCAGGCAGTCCTCGGCGGAGTCGAAGTAACCCCAGGCGTTGAGGGCGGCAAAATCAGCAAAGGGCTCGTTTTCCGGCTGCAGACCCACGGCAAGGAAGGCACCGTCCACAGCGATGTCGAACTTCTCACCCGTCACGTCGTTCTTGAGGCGCAGGCCCTTGAGGGCGCCGTCCGTAGTGAGGTATTCGTCCACCAAAGTGGAGAAGTAGACCTCCACGTTGTCTTTTTCCATGATGGCCTCGGCCAGCTTTTTCTCGCCGGTGAAGTCGGCCAGATTCTGCACGATGGTCACCTTGCTGCACACTTCGCTCAGCAGCAGAGCCTCCTGCAAGGCGGAGTTGCCACCGCCGATCATGGCGGCGTGCTGGCCGGTATAGAAGGCACCGTCGCACACGGCGCAGAAAGAGATGCCGTTGCCAACCAGCTCTTCTTCGCCTTCCAGGCCCAGCATACGGTGCTTCACGCCCAGTGCCAGCACCACGGCGCGGCCCTCAAAGGTGCTGCCCTCTTCGGTGCGGACCACGAAACCGGCATTGGTCTTTTCAATGGCGGTGACATTTTCCAGCTCCAGATCGGCACCCAGATTCACCACCTGCTCCACCAGCTTGTCGGCAAACTCCGCGCCGCTGATCTGGATGGTGCCGGGAATGTTTTCCACTTTGGGAGAGAAGGCGATCTGGCCGCCAAAGCCGTTCTTTTCAATGACCACAACGCTTCTGCCGCCGCGCAGGGCATAGACGGCAGCGGTTAGGCCGGCGGGGCCGCCGCCGACGATCACGATATCATACATAGTCGTTACCTCATTTCAAGTTCTCGTGAAAAGAGCCGGGCAGGTGCCCGGCTCTTTTGGATTGTTTACAGGCTGGCCAGGTACTTCTTGATCTCGGGCACGCTGTAATAGCTCTTGTAATTTTCGCCGTTAGTGATAATCAGCGTGGGTGCACCCTTGACGTTGTAGGCGCGGCACAGATCCAGATCGTCTTCGGCGATATGCTTTTCATAAGCCACACCGGCCTTGCCCAGCAGCGTTTCAGCCACACGGCAGTTGGGGCAGGTGGCGCGGGAGATCAGCATAACCTTGTTCTCACCGGCAGCGGTGGGAGCGGCCACTTCCACCGGTTCGGTGGCGCAGCAAACTTCCTCAGCGGCAGCATCGACAGGTGCGGCAGCCTTGGCAGGTGCGGTGGAGCCGGCAGGTACGTAGTTCTTACGGTCCTGATACTCCTGCGCCTTACCGTCGTTCCAGTTCTGTACGGGGCGGTAATAGCCGGTGATACGGCTGTAAACCTCGGTCTTGCGGCCGCAGGTGGGGCAGGTGTACTGCTCACCGGGCAGGTAGCCGTGGTCGGCGCAGACGGAGTAGGTGGGGGAGAGGGTGTAGTAAGGCAGCTCGTAATTCTCGGCAATGGTGCGCACCAGATTGGCGGCAGCCTTCCAGTCGGGCAGCTTCTCGCCCAGGAAGGTGTGGAACACGGTGCCGGAGGTGTAGAGAGTCTGGAGCTTATCCTGAATATCCAGCGCCTCGAACACGTCCTCGGTATAGCCCACGGGCAGGTGGCTGGAGTTGGTGTAATAGGGGGTAGCACCCTCGTGAGCGGTGATGATGTTGCCGAAGCGGCTCTTGTCGTGCTTGGCCAGACGGAAAGAGGTGGACTCGGCAGGGGTGGCTTCCAGATTGTAGAGGTCGCCGTACATCTCCTGATAGTCGCTCAGACGCTCGCGCATGTGGTTGAGCACCTTGGCGGCAAAGGCCTGTGCCTCGGGCTGGGTCAGATCCTTGCCCAACCAGCAGGCGTTGAGGGCGGTCTCGTTCATGCCCACCAGACCGATGGTGGAGAAGTGGTTATCGAAGGTGCCCAGGTAGCGCTTGGTGTAGGGATACAGACCCTCCTCCAGGAACTTGCCCACGGTGGTGCGCTTGATCTTCAGGCTGCGGGCAGAGATGTCCATCAGGCGGTCCAGACGGGAGAAGAACTCGGCCTCATCCTTGGACAGATAGGCGATACGGGGCAGGTTGATGGTGACAACGCCGATAGAACCGGTGGACTCGCCGCTGCCGAAGAAGCCGCCGGACTTCTTGCGCAGCTCGCGCAGATCCAGACGCAGGCGGCAGCACATGGAGCGCACGTCGCTGGGTTCCATATCGGAGTTGATGTAGTTGGAGAAATAGGGGGTGCCGTACTTGCTGGTCATCTCGAAGAGGAGACGGTTGTTCTCCGTCTCAGACCAGTCGAAGTCACGGGTGATGGAGTAGGTGGGGATGGGATACTGGAAGCCGCGGCCGTTGGCGTCGCCTTCGATCATCACTTCGATGAAGGCGCGGTTGACCATATCCATTTCCTTCTTGCAATCGCCATAGGTGAAATCCTGAGGCTTGCCGCCTACGATGGCAGGCTGGTCAGCAAGGTCGGGAGGGCAGGTCCAGTCCAGCGTAATGTTGGAGAAGGGTGCCTGCGTACCCCAGCGGCTGGGGGTGTTGACGCCGTAGATAAAGCTCTCTACGCAGTGCTTGACATCGTTATAGCTCATGTTGTCGGCCTTGACGAAGGGGGCCAGATACGTGTCGAAGCTGGAGAAAGCCTGCGCGCCGGCCCACTCGTTCTGCATGATGCCCAGGAAGTTGACCATCTGGTTGCACAGCGTGGCCAGATGCTTGGCAGGGGCGGAGGTGATCTTGCCGGTGACGCCGCCCAGACCCTCGGTGATCAGCTGGCGCAGAGACCAACCGGCGCAGTAGCCGGTGAGCATGCTCAGATCGTGCAGGTGGATGTCGGCGTTTCGGTGGGCGTTGGCGATCTCCTCGTCGTAGATCTCGCTGAGCCAGTAGTTGGCGGTGATGGCGCCGGAGTTGGAGAGGATCAGACCGCCCACAGAGTAGGTGACGGTGGAGTTCTCCTTCACGCGCCAGTCGGAAACTTTCAGGTAGCCGTCCACCAGACCCTTGTAGTCCAGAATGGTGGAGCTCATGTTGCGCAGCTTCTCGCGGTTCTTGCGGTAGAGGATGTAGGCCTTGGCAACATCGGAATAGCCGGCCTTCTGCAGCACGGTTTCCACGCTGTCCTGAATGGTTTCCACGTCGATGCGGCCGCTGCGGATACGGCCGGAATAATCGGCGGTAACCATGAGAGACAGCATATTGATGATGTCGTCGCTATAGGGGATCTGGGTAGCCTCAAAGGCCTTGGTAATGGCGTTGCTGATGCGGGTGATATTGAAATCCACCACATTGCCGTCGCGTTTAATGACCTGATACATGACTCGCTCTCCTTTATATTCCTCTTAATGTTGTTTCTTTGATATAGGGAAGAACCGTTTGGCGCAGACCCTCCATTTCCTCTGGCGTGAAAGGGGTCAGACCGCTGCCGATGAGGTCGCCGGAATCGACAAACTGCTGCAGGAAGTAGCGTTTGGCGCCTTGCAGCCATTGGCCGATGGCGATCAGATCTTCACGGGTATGGAGGGGATGGGCCAGCGTGGTGCGAAACTCGTAGTCAATGCCGCTTTGCATGAGGAGTGCGGCGCTCTGGCGGACTTTGTCCAGCACATTCGGGCCACCGCAGGTTTCGGCGTAGCGGTCGGGGCTGTTTTTGATGTCCATGGCCACGTAGTCGGCAAGACCTTCGGTCAGAACAGTGCGCAGCATATCCGGGTTTGTGCCGTTGGTGTCCAGTTTGACCTCGTAGCCCAGTAGACGGATCTGTCGCAGAAGGTGGGGCAGATCGGGGAAGAGGGTGGGCTCGCCGCCGGTGACGCAAACGCCTTGCAGCCGTCCGCGGCGCTTTTGGAGAAAGACCAGCAGCTCATCTGCCGTCATACCGACAGGCGCATCCGGTCGCGGCAGCACCAGCGAGGCGTTGTGGCAGAAGGGGCAGCGGAGATTACAACGGTCAAGAAAGACGGTGCAGGCGATCCGACCGGGGAAATCCAGCAGCGTCAGCTTCTGCAGCCCTGCAATATACATCCCGATCCCTCCTTCGCGCGCGTACAAGCTCAGTATAGCCCCATATATAGGGGATTGTCAACAAGATTTAGGAAGGTTACAAAAAAATAGACACTATATATTGTGTTGTAGCCGCTGCGTGGACAGGAGAGAAAAAGTGACGGAAAAGAAGAGGAGAGACAGTAAAAGTGGACCGCAGGGTCTCCTGCGGTCCACTTTTATCCATCGTTGGCAAGGCTGACCACGGCGTTCCACGTCAGCGCGCCGGTAACGCCGGTTTGGGCGATGCCTTCCAGTTGCTGCACAGCACGGATGGCGGCTTCCGTCTGGGCATCGTAGACGCCGGTGGCCTCGATGAGGGGGATCTCCGGCACGTTTTCCGCCGCCTGAATGAGAAAGCGCTGCAACAGTTCCACGTCGCGTCCCGTCTGACCGGGTGTCAGAACACGGCCGGGATAGATGTCGTCGGCCGAGCCGAGGACGCCGGGGGCAATGGAGTTGCGTGTGGCGTCATAGCGGCGGATGATGGCGTTCCATGTGTTGCGGCCTACGATGCCGTCCACTGCCAGCCCCTGCTGCGCCTGAAAGGCACGGACAGTGGCTTCGGTGGAGGGGCCGAATGTACCGTTAAACTCCGGCTGGGGCAGCTCGTCATCGAAATAGGCGAGAACGGAGAGGTAGTACTGGATCTGGCGCACTTCGTCGCCGCTGTCGCCGGGGCGCAGCACCACAGAAAACTCGCGGCTCAGATCTTCCTCTGTCAGACCCTCGGCATCCAGCTCGGCAAGACCTTTGACACCGTTGAAAATGGATTTGATTTTATACCATGTGGCCTTGCCCACAATGCCATCCTCGGTGAGGTTGAAGATGCGCTGGAAAGAGCGCACCGCCTGTTCGGTGGGAACATCGAAAACGCCGGTCAGCTCCAGTCGGGGCTGCAGGCCGGGATAGTTCTGGCCGATGCGGTTGAGCTGGCGCTTGAGGGTGCGCACATCTTCGCCGGAGGAGCCGAGGCGGTAAGGGAGCCCCCGATAGGATGGGAGATTTTGGGCGGTGGGGGCGTTGAAAACGATGTTGATATCGTCGCCGTAGTAGTATTGCAGGATTTCATAAGGTGTCAGGCCGTCGTCCGCCAGATCCACCGTGCCCCACTGGCTCAGTCCCGGGCAGGTGGAGGTGGTGCCATTGCAGTACTGGGTGAAGAAGGGCTGAACAAAGCCCTGACGCACGACGTAGTCGTTGAAGAGGTCGTCGACAATGCGGCTGACCGGCTCGAAGATTTCCCGGTCGCGGATGTACTTTTGGTCGTAGCGAGTGGAACTGGTGATGTCAAAATCGTAGCCGCGGCTGCGATACCATTCGGTATAGATGCGGTTGAGGGCGAAGGTGACCTGTGCGTAGATATTGGCTCGCAGGGCGCTTTCCGGCCAGGTGGGGTAGATTTCGCTGGATGCTACGTTTTTGATGTAGTCGATAAAGGGAACGCGGATGTTGGCTGCGGCAGTGTCGGCAGGGTCGCCCAAGTGGACGGTAATGTATTCCGGAACGGTAACGGCCATCACATCACCTCCTGCGGCAGCTGCAGCGAGACGGGCAGGATGGCCCCCACACCGTCAAAGATCTCAACTTCATAGACTTCCGGTTCGAAGTCCGGGTGGGAGGCAAAGAGCCGGTAAACGGCGCCGCGGCGAGCGGTGCCGGGCTGCAGGGAATTGCTGCGAGGTGGGGCCGGCAGGATGATGCCGGTAATCAGACCGTCGGCGTCGGTGAGCCCGTCAAAGAAGAGGACACGGGCGTCGGAAAAGCTGCCGATGACGCTGACGCGCACATTCTCGGTGGGTAAAGCGCCGTGGGCGCGGCTGGCCTGCACCTTCAGCGTGCCGGTGGCGGTGTTACGGCGGAGAAATTCATCGTAGCTGATGTTTTCGGTGGGCAGTGCCGGATAGGCGCTGCGGTCGGGCAGAGTAGTTTCCATGAGACGACTTCCTTTCCACAAACGGATTCTTTCTCAGTCTATGGCAACGAATGAAAAAAGGTGAGGGGCAGCAAACCCCTCACGCAAAATCAAAATAGCGCAAGATTCCGCGATAGATACCCAGCGCAAAGGCATAGCGATCGTTGCGCAGCTTCTCTGCGTCACCGGGGTTGGACAGATAGCCCAGCTCCACCAAGATGGCAGGCATGGCGGTGCGGCGCAGCACGTAGAGGTTGGTGCGCGCCCGCACGCCGTTATCCTTCGTGCCCACCGTATCCACGATGCCCTGCAGCACGTACTCTGCCAGCCAGTTGGCCTGGGTATAGAGCCGGTAGACGTAGACCTCAGTGCCGTTGGCAGCGGTGTTTTCTGCGGCGTTGGCGTGGATGGAGATGAAATAGTTGGCGCCCCACTCGTTGGCCTCCCGGACCCGCTGGCTCAGACTGGTGGCATTGCTGGTGCCAAGAACGGTATCTTCCGTGGGCCGAGAGAGCCGCACTTCAAAGCGCCCGTCTTGGCGCAGCATGGTGGCCAGATACTGCCCCACGGCGTAGGTGACATCCTGCTCCTGCTGGCCGTACCACGAAGCGCCGGTGTTGTGATATCCGGTGGGGTTGTGTCCCTGATCGATATAAATTTTTATGGCCATAAAATCATCGCTCCTTCACGCCTATGATATGACAGTGCGGAAATTATGGTGCACTTGGACATACTATCGGCGGAGGTGAGTTTTGTGAGCCGAAAGAAAAAAGATCCCGGATTTCCCTATGATGCCACGCCGGATGTGCACCGTTTCGGCGGCGATGTGGACAGCTGCTTCGACCTGGTGAACCGCTACGGAACTTATGAGGTCCAGAGAACGGTGGACGCGGATAACATGTTCCCCCTGATTATGCAGGGACTGCCGAAAGAGTGGGAGAATCTGCGGATAGATAAGAGGGATCTGGAAAAAGAAGAATAAAAAAGAGCCGCCCGAGGGGGCGGCTCTTGCGATTTAGAAAGTCGGTTTCACAGAATTTCGCCGCTGGCGGCGAAACAAAGTGGAATTTATTTTTTGCACCGGTCACCGTTGCGCCAACCGGTTCCCGTGCGCTATTCGCACACGCCAACCGGGGCGCTGCCTCGAAACCGCCTCGCTTTATCCGCCACTGGCGGCGCGTCGGCGATTTCCATGTGCGGGGCAAAAAATACTTCTCGGTGTGCCAGTGTGCGAGCGCAGCGAGTGCATGCAGCACACTGCAAAAACTCAAAAAATGTAAAACATTTTTTGAAGAGACTTTATTCCTTGCCGATGGCGATGAACACCAGACTGGACACGGCCAGCAGGAAGGGATAGAACAGCAGGGGCATGATCTCGAAAGCAGAGATGCTGAAGCCCAGCGTAGTGCAGGCGGAGATGGCCACCAGCATCTGGGCACCGTAGGGGATGATGCCCTGGAAGATGCAGGAGAAGGTATCCAGCAGGGAGGCAGACTTCTTGCCGGAGATGCCGTAATCGTCGCTGACTTCCTTGGCGATGGGGCCGGCCATGACGATGGCCACGGTGTTGTTGGCGGTGGCAATGTCCATGAGGCCCACCAGCAGGCCGATACCCAGCTGGCCGCCCTTCTTGCCCTTGAACAGGCTGCGGATGGCACAGAGCAGTGCTTCAAAGCCGCCGTAAGCGCGGATCATGCCGCACAGAGCGGAAACCAGAATAGTGACGAGGATGGTCTCAAACATGCCGGACACACCGCCGCCCATGCTGCTGAGCAGGCCGGTAGCGGTGATCTCACCGGTGGCAAGGCTGATGATGGCGCCGGCACCGATGCCGATGAGCAGAACCACGAACACGTTCAGGCCGATGATGCCGCCTACCAGAACCAGAATGTAGGGGATCAGAAGCAGCAGGTTAATCTCACCGGTGGGAACGGTGGAAACGTCAGCGCGCAGGCTCAGAATCAGAATCAACACGATGGTGGCAATGGCGGCAGGCAGTGCGATGGCGAAGTTGGTGCGGAACTTATCTTTCATTTCGCAGCCCTGCGTGGTGCAGGCGGCGATGGTGGTGTCGGAGATGAAGGAGAGGTTGTCACCGAACATGGCACCGCCGATGACGGTGGCCACACACAGGGGCAGGCTGAAACCGGAGGCGTCAGCGACAGCCACGGCGATGGGGGTGATGAGGGTGATGGTGCCCACGCTGGTACCCATGGCCACGGACACGAAGCAGGCCACGATGAAGAGAACCACCACAGCCAGCTTGGCGGGGGCGATATCCAGCAGGAAGTAGGCCACAGCCTCGGCGCTGGAACGGCCGGTGACACCGACGAAGCAGCCGGCGGCCAGGAAGATGAGGATCATGGTCATGATGTTCTTGTCACCCACGCCCTTGGCCATCAGCTCCAGCTTCTCATCGAAGGAGGTGCCGCGGTTTTGCAGGCAGGCCACCAGAACAGCCACCAGGAAGGTGACCACGATGGGGATGCTGTAAAAGCCCATGCCCACTTTCAGGACATACTCAAATACGATACCCAGACCGAGATACAGCACCAGAAAAACGCCGATGGGCAGCAGGGCAATGGGATTTGCTTTAGGTTTGTTCATTTCTCTTTCTCCTTTACTTTTGTGGATTGTTGTATAGCGATTATTTAGATTTATTTTTGAAGATCGTCTCGGGGGCCTGAATCACCACGCGCATATTGGCTTCCACGGCTTCGGTGAGGAAGGCGTTGCCACCCACCACGGTGTTTTCGCCGATGACCGTATCACCGCCGAGGATGGAGGCGCCGGAATAGATGGTGACATTGTCCTCCACGGTGGGGTGGCGCTTGCCGGGCAGGGAGGCGTGGCCGCCGCGGGGAGACAGTGCGCCCAGCGTGACGCCCTGATAGAGCTTGACGCCTTTGCCGATGACGGTGGTTTCGCCCACCACGATGCCGGTGCCGTGGTCGATGAAGAAATATTCGCCGATGGTGGCGCCGGGGTTGATGTCAATACCTGTGCGGCTGTGGGCGTACTCGGTCATCATACGGGGAATCATGGGCACCTTGCGCAGATACAGCTCGTGGGCGATGCGGTAGACGAAAATGGCAAAGAGACCCGGGTAGGCAAAAATGATCTCGTTTTTATCCTGCGCAGCAGGGTCGCCGTCAAAGGTGGCGTCCAGATCCTTCAAAAGCATGGTGTGGATAGAAGGCAGGCAGTCGATGAAATCCCGGGAGATGGTTTCGGCACGATGGGACTCCGTCTCGGGCAGCGCCAGTGCGATCTGGCGGCGCAGATTTTTCTCAATACGGTCCAGCAGCAGCGCGGCATATTCCTCCACAGGCAGAGCCATCAAAGAAGCGTCACCGTAGTAGGCAGGGAACATGAGCCTGCGGATCTCCTTGATGATGGCGATAATGGCCTTACGGTCAGGCAGGCGCAGACTCTCACCGTACAGGGGCATTTCGCTGGAGGCCATGTTTTCCGCCATGGCGTGAGCAGCGGAACGAATATAGTCAGGATACATGATACGCTCTCCTTATTCGGCAAATAACGGGGTGGACAGATATCGCTCGCCGGAGTCGGGCAGGAGCGCCACGATCACTTTGCCGGCGTTTTCGGGGCGTTTGGCCAGTTGGGCGGCGGCGTGAAGGGCAGCACCGGAGGTGATGCCCACCAAAAGACCTTCCGTACGGGCCAGCAGACGTGCAGCAGCATAGGCGTCCTCTTCCGTGACGGGAAAGACCTCGTCGATCAGACTGCGGTCCAGATTGTCCGGCACAAAATTGGCACCGATGCCCTGCAAACCGTGAGGGCCTGCGTGACCCTCACTCAGCAGCGGAGAGGAGGCAGGTTCTACGGCCACGATTTGGATGGCCGGATTTTGCTCTTTCAGGTAGCGGCCGGTGCCGCTGACAGTGCCGCCGGTACCGACGCCGGCGACGAAGATATCCACATGGCCGTCGGTGTCGTGCCAGATCTCGGGGCCGGTGGTACGATAGTGGGCCAGAGGATTGGCGGTATTTTCAAATTGACCGGCGATCCAGCTGCCCGGCAGGGCGGCGGCCAGTTCTTCGGCTTTGGCGATGGCACCGGACATGCCCTGTGCGCCGGGTGTGAGCACCAGCTCGGCGCCGTAAGCGCGCAGCAGGGCGCGGCGCTCGGCACTCATGGAGTCAGGCATGGTGAGAATCACGCGGTAGCCGCGAGCAATACCCATGGCGGCAAGACCGATACCGGTGTTTCCGCTGGTGGGCTCAATGATGGTGCCGCCGGGAGACAGCAGACCGGCTTCTTCGGCGCTTTGGATCATCTGCAAAGCCACACGGTCCTTGGCGGAACCGGCAGGGTTAAAACACTCCAGCTTGGCCAGCACGGTGGCCTCCGGACAGTAGTGACGGGAAAAAGCGGAGACTTCCAACAGCGGTGTGTGGCCCACCAGTTCCCGAAGAGAATGAAACACGTTCATAGAGAGGTCCTTTCAAAAAAACAAAACGGCAGAGTGTGCCTTGTGCACCTTCTGCCGAGCAACAGCGAAAATCTGCCTTACAGAACGGCGCGGACACGGCGAGCACGGGGCATGAGGTCCATCATGTCCCAACACATGCACATGCAGTTTGCCCACAGCACCATAAGAGCGCCTCCTGTACTTTGTTATATCATAGTATAGTGAGTTTGAGCGGCGATTGCTACTGTCAAAAGTGACAAAATTAGCGCAAGTGACTTGGAAAATGTGACACGGTCGGCGCTGTGGTTTATAAAAACTGTGTCAAACCGTCTATGTTTCTGCAGATGCATCAGGCTATTGACGAGCCAGTGGCGTGGTGGTAGGATGGGGAAGAATGAAGGGAGGCGCGGAAAGTGAAGGAAAAAAGAAGTACGGGCCTCTGGGGCGTACCGCCTTACGGATGGGTTGTCATTATCCTCTCCGGCTTGATGGTATGTCTGGTACTGGGTCTGTGTAACGCGCCGAAAAGTTTATATGTTCAGCCGGTGACACAAGCACTGGGAATTTCGCGCAGCGCGTATTCCATCACCGACAGCTGCCGATTTGCTGCGACGGCGGTGATGAATCTGTTTTTTGGCGCACTGGTGGTTCGCTTCGGGCCGCGTAAATTGATTGCGGCCGGTTTTGTCTGTGCCGTAACGGCGCTGGTGCTGTTTTCCGTGGCGGAAAGCGTGTGGATCTTTTACGTGGGCGGCGGTTTGCTGGGCCTGGGTATTGCCTGGACCACCACGACCATGGTGGGCTATGTGGTGAACCTGTGGTGCCGTGCGCGAAAAGGCACCATCATGGGCGCCGTACTGGCCAGCAGCGGCGTGGGTGCCGTGATCGGCACACAGCTACTCTCCCCCGTTATCAATCGGGAAGGTGAATTGCTTGCCTATCGCGATGCTTACCGTCTGGCGGCTGTGATTTTGCTGGTGGTTGGCGTTGCGGTGGTGGCGCTGTTCCGTGACCGTCCGACGGGTGAGGAAATGGCCGACGCTACGAAAAAGAAGCCTGCGGCTGACAGCGCGGCAGACACGGGTTTGCTGCGGCGTGTGGAGTTCTGGGCGGCGCTGGCTTGCGTCTTTGTGGGCGGCTTGGTGCTGCAAGGTATGCAGGGTGTGGCGGTACCCCATCTACGGGATGTGGGTTTGAGTGCCGATTTCGGCGCCACGGTGCTCAGCTGTCAGGCGGTGATGCTGGTCGTCACCAAGTTTTCCACCGGCTGGCTCTTTGACAAGCGCGGTCTGCGGTTCGTTTCCGTGCTGTGTATGGGCGCGGCGGTGCTGACGGTGGCGGTGCTGCTGCCGATTACGGCTTCTCCCTCCGGCAAGGTGCTGGCGATCGTGTTCGCACTGGTTTCGGCGGTGGCGCTGCCGATCGAGACGGTGATGCTGCCCATCTATGCGCAGGGACTCTTTGGTCAGAAGTCCTACCACAAGGCGCTGGGCATTTTCGTTTCTGCCAAGGATGTGGGCTATGCCGTCAGCGGTCCGGTGATGAATTTGTGTTACGATCTGACCGGCGATTACCGCATTGCCTTTATGGGCGCGGCTATCCTGATGGTGGCGGCGTTGTTTACCATGCAGTGGGTGATCCGCCGCACGGCGAAAGACGAAAAATAACACAAAAAACTCCTTATCCCACAGGATAAGGAGTTTTTTCTTATTTGCAAAACAGCCGGAGGTTTCCCTCTTCGTCGAAGGGGACGGGGGAAAACGGCTCGGTTACCTCGAGGGGCATTACGGCAGCTTTGACGGCAGCAGGGGAGAGATAGATCTCGTCAAGATGCTTGGTGCTGCGGATGATGACCATGCGGATATCTTCCGGATCTACCTGACCGCACAGCTTGATGCAGGCCTGAAAGACCTCTTTGTCGTTGGCCAGAATCATGGGGATACGGGTGCTGGATGGCTCGGTAGAAGTGAGGGTGTTGACATAGCAGGTCTCCAGATCCACCTGCTCGTACATGTGACGGGGCATAAAATCGGCCAGACCCATGCCGTTGGCGTTGCCCTCGGAGCGCTCGGTGACGTTGAGAACGCCCAGCTTCACCGTCTCGGGGCCGCCGGAGGCGGCGCGGGTATGAAACCGGCCCACAATGTTGGTGTCCATGCCGGTGCCGCTGATCTCTTTGCCGATTTCGCAGACGATCAGCACGTCAATGGTATCCAGCGCGATACGGGGCATCAGTTCCCAAGCGCGCCGCAGAAGGAGCGGTTCTTTTGTGAGAATTTCCTCTTTTTTCAGCACATGCAGTTCTGCCAAGTGGCTGTAACCGTTTTCAATGGTGGCCACGCCGCAGAGGATGGGCAGCTTGGCAAGGCCGATTGTTCCCACAGCGGCGATGTTTTCGGCCATGTTTTCGTAGCGCAGAAAGTGGGTCATCTCGGCACCTTTCTGCTTGGCAAGGCCGATGGCCAACATTTTGACAAGACCACTCTCATACTTGCCGCGGAAGGAGGTGTGGGGCTTGACGCGGTTGAGAAGAATGATGCCGTCAGCCGCTGCCGCGTTTTTGTCCACATAGACCGGCAGACCGCGATCGGTGACCCCCAGCTGCACCACCTCCATAGAGGAGATGACAGGTGCGCCCACGGCGTCCTCGGTGATGCCGAAGCGGCGCAGCACTTCTGCCTGACCTTCGGCGGTTGCGCCGCCGTGGCTGCCCATGGAGGGGATCAGAAAGGGTTGGGCGCCTTTGCTGCGAACAAAGTCCACCACGGTGCGTACCAGCGTGACATATTGGTCGATACCGCGGCTGCCGCAGGTAATGGCGATGCGGTCACCGGGGCGGATGGGGGCGCAATTTTCCTCCAGACCGCGCAGCAGCTGCACTGTCGGATCTTCCAATTGCAGAGCAGCGAAAAATTGTCGGGTTTTGGCTACCGGAGGAATGGCGTAGGGCAGCAGCATTTGGCTGACGATAGACATGATTCTCTCTCCCAACGTTCAAATTTATTGTGGTGCTTGACAGTTCCTCAAAAAAGACGATATCCTTGGTATAGGCTTTTTTCAAGAGCTATTTTGCGAAGTACAGGAAAAAGGAGACGATCCTATGAGGAAGATCGCGCTGATACAGCTGGGTTATGAATCCAACACCATGATCGAAAAACGGGCGGTGCTGCAGGATCTGGCACCGGACGGCTGGATTCCGGCGGAGACGGTGGCGGCACGTTTTGGCGACACACGTACCGGTATCGGCGGTGTTCTGGCTGCGGCGGCACAGCACGGCGCACAGGTGGTGCCGATGGATCTTCTCAGCCGCAACGGCGCCTTCAATGCCGGCGGCATCGTGGACGGCGACGTATGGCGTCAGGCGGTGGAACACATTTGCCAACAGCTGGCGGCGCATAAAACGGAGTATGCCGGTGTTTGCGCTGCGATTCACGGCGCGGCCTGTGCCGACGGACTGGATGATGCCGATGGCTATTTCCTGCGCCGCGTGCGGCAAACGGTGGGCGATAAACCGGTGGTGGCGTTTGCAGACCTCCATGCGGTGATCACACCGGAGATGCTGGCAGCCGGTGATGCGATCTTCGGTGTAAAAACCTATCCCCATGTGGATTTTTATGAAACGGGATATCTGGCGGCGGATACGTTGCTGAAGATGCTGGCAGGTACGCAGAAACCGGCGGTGGCGTGGGTGCCGCTGCCGATGCTGATTCCGGAGGCGTTCTCCACCACGCTGCAAGGCGTTGGTCGGGAGATCCGGGAGTACACGGCAGCGTTTGCTGCCGAGCACGGATTGGTGGATGCCACGTTTTTCCACGGTTTCTCCACGGCGGATACGATAGATACCTGCGCCTGTGTGGTGGCGGTGGGTGACGGCCATACGCCGCAGGCAGAGGCTGAAGAGATGGCGCAGCACATCTGGGAACTGCGGTACCGCTTTGAAAAGCCTGTCTATGAGGCGAAGGAGGCAGTGGATGCGGCGCTGGCTGCGGTGAAGGATAGCTATGTGGTCATCCACGAAACGTCGGATAACCCGGGTGGCGGTTGTCCCGGAGACGGTACGCACCTGCTTCGGGAGTTGATTCAACGGGATTTGGAACGCAGCATTTTCGGTGTGATCTGCGATCCGGCGGCTGCTGCTGCTTGCCATGAGGCCGGTGTGGGCGCCACATTGACGCTGTTTGTGGGTGGACACAGCCAGAGCGTCTTTGGAGAACCGCTGGAATTGCCGGTGGAGGTGTTGGGGCTGTGCGACGGAGAATTTGTTTGCGCATCGCCCATGTATCCCAATCTGACGCTGCGCTATGGGCCTACAGCACGTGTGCGCAGCGGCCATGTGGAGATCGTGTTGGTTTCCCGGCGGATGCAGAGCTACGATGACCGGCCGCTGAAAATGACCGGTGCGCGGATGGAGGATTACGACATCGTGGCGCTGAAATCCACCAACCACTTCCGCGCCTATTTTGAGCAGACTGCAGATGCCATCATTACGGCAGACACGCCGGGGCTGTTTCCGGCAGATCTGCGGAAGTTGGAGTACCGCAAGGTACGCCGCCCCATCTTTCCGCTGGATGAGGATGCGGTGTGGACTGTAAAACGATAACCAAAAGAGCGCTGGGCATGGGAGGGCCATGTCCGGTGCTTTATGTTTTAGGAGGAAGAGGGGCGTTTTCCCCCCTGTGCACTACGGGCAAACTGACCCGGCGTCATGCCGGTAATGCGGCGGAAAGAGCGGATGAAGTGGGCGTTGTCGCCGAAACCGGAGGCCTCGCCTGCCTGCTGCACGCCACAGCCGCTGCCAAGCAGCACACGGGCGTGGCGAATGCGGCAGTGGATTACGTAGTCCATAACAGAAAAGCCGGTGGCGGCCTTGAAGCGGTGACAGAGCGTGGACTTGCTCAGGTAAAAACGGGAAGCCAGTCCGTCCAGTGTCAGCGACTCCGTCAGATGGGTGCGGATATAAGCAATGACGGAGGAGATGGCGGCATCATCGCCAATGACGGACGGCGTGGGGGGCGAAGCGGTCCAAAGACGGGCCACCAGCGCCATCAGACGCAGGAAAGCGGCAGCGCGCAGCAGCGAAGTGGACAAATCTGCCTCCTGAAGGAGAAGATCGTCAAAAAGAGCGCGGCACAGCGCAAAGTCTTCGGCGGATAAATGGGCGCAGCAACCCTTCTGTGCTAACAGTTGGGGCAGGGAATCCAGTCCTAACTCGTGGGCTGTCTGCGGTGAAAAGTGGAGCACACAACGGGTATAGTCACCCTGACGGTGGGAGAAGCTGCGGTGCGGCATGGCGGCATCCATGACAAAGAGGTGGCCCTTTTGCAGCGGATAGGGTTTGTTGTCAATGAAGATGCTGCCGCCGTCGGTGAGGGGGAAAAGAATTTCAATGTCGCCGTGGAAATGAGGCTGCGTCATCTCCCAGACCTGGCTGCTGCGGCGATAGGCGTGAAAAGAAGGGTTCATGGGGATCACTCCTTTGCTGCCATTGTAGCGTAGGTTTGCAAGATACGCAAGGGTTTTGCTATATTAACAATTGAAGTGGTGAAAATTGCGACGTATACTGGAGAGGAAGAAATGAAAGGGGGCTGCAAAATGGATGACAAACGGATCATACCTTATTCGCCGCTGTACGAGGCCTATCTGAAAGATGAATCGCGCACGGTGGGACAGGCTGAGAGTATTTCCTTTCCTGCCTGCGAAGAAGAGGTGCGTCAGGTGTTGTGTGGGTTGCCGGTGCATGTGCCGGTAACGGTGCAGGGTGCGCGCACCGGTCTTGCGGCGGCGGCCGTGCCGCAGGGAGGACACATTCTCAACCTCAGCCGGATGGACGCGGTGACGGCCTTGCGGCAGGAGGGGGAAGCGTTTTATGTGACGGTGCAGCCCGGTGTGGTGCTGCTGAATCTGCGCAAGATGGTGGCGCGCCGGGAGTTTGAAACGGCCGGTTGGAGTGAGGAATCGCTGGCGGCGCTGGAAGCCATGCGGCAAGGGCCGGATCTCTTTTTCCCCACCGACCCCACCGAGACGACGGCGGCACTGGGCGGCATGGCGGCCTGCAACGCATCGGGAGCCAGAAGTTACCGCTACGGCCCTATGCGTGGGCACGTGACGGCGCTGCGCTGCGTGCTGGCAGACGGGCGTACCGTGGCGCTGCGGCGTGGGCAATACCGGGCCAATGGCCTGCGCTTTGCGCTGCCTACGTTGGAAGGCGGCGCGGTGGAGGGTGTGCTGCCGGACTATGTCATGCCGCAGACGAAAAATGCTTCGGGTTACTATGTGGCGCCGGATATGGACCTGATCGACCTGTTTATCGGTTCGGACGGTACGCTGGGCGTGATAACGCAGTTGGAGCTGGAGCTGCTGCCGATGCCGAAAGTGAATTGGGGCGTTACGGTGTTTCTGCCCTGCGAAGAGGCGGCGTGCCGCTATGCCGAAGCGGTGCGTCAGCAGGTGGACTGCGCTGCCGCTATCGAGTATTTCAACCCCTATGCGCTGCAGATCCTCCGGGTGCAGCGGCAGAAGGGCGGCGTATTTGCTCGTCTGCCGGATTTGGCTGTGGCAGGCGGCGGCGCGGCCGTGTTTGTGGAGCTGCATTGTGCCGCAGAGGCGGAGGCCATGGCGGCTCTGGCGCTGTTGGGGCAGTTGAGCTGTGACTGCGGCGGCAATGCGGAAAGCAGCTGGGTAGCACGGACAGAGTCGGAATGTGAGACGCTGCACCACTTCCGCCACGCGGTGCCGGAGAGCGTCAACAGCATCATTGATGAGCGTAAGCGGCAGCATGCCGGGATCACCAAGATGGGCAGTGATATGTCGGTGCCCCACGGACGGCTGTTGGAAGTGACAGAAATGTATCGCCGCACGTTGGCAGAGGAGGGGTTTGAATATGCCTCCTGGGGCCACATCGGCAACAATCACATTCACGTGAACATCCTGCCACGGGACATGGAGGAACATGCCCGGGCCAAGCAGCTGTTCCGCCGTTGGGCAGATACCGTCTCCCGTATGGGCGGCGCGGTGTCGGCAGAGCACGGCGTGGGCAAACTGAAAGCGCCGTTCCTGACCATCATGTACGGCGAGAAACATATTCGACAGATGCGCGAGCTGAAGCGCTGCTTTGATCCTGCTTTTCGATTGGGCAGGGGAAATCTCTTTGCGGTGGAGGATGAGGCATGAAAACCATCGTTTGTGTCAAACAGGTGCCGGCCTCCAATGAGGTGCGGCTGGATCCAAAAACCAACACCATCATCCGCGACGGCGGCGCTGCCGTTATCAATCCCTTTGACGCTCACGCGCTGGAGGCGGCGCTGCAGATCAAAGAGCAGCTGGGCGGCGAGGTGACGGTGCTGAGTATGGGGATTCCCGATACGGAGCGGATTTTACGGGACTGCGTGGCGCGCGGCGCTGACAGGGCGCTGCTGCTGACAGACCGTGTCTTTGCCGGTGCCGATACGTTGGCCACTTCCTATGCGCTGTGCTGCGGCGTGGAAGCGGTGGGCGAATTTGATTTGATTTTGTGCGGCAAGATGGCCGTGGACGGTGACACCGCCCAGATTGGTCCGGAGATGGCGCAGCGGCTGGGGATTCCCCATGTGACGGACGTGGAATGGTTGGAAGCGGTGAACGGTGCCGTAACGGTGAAGCGTCAGTTGGGCAGCAGCGTGCAGACGCTGCGCGTGCCGCTGCCGGCGGTGCTGACGGTGACACGGGAACTGAATGTGCCGCGCCTGCCCTCTATTGCCGGTGTGCTGAGAGCCGGGGCGGTGGAGGTGGAGGTTTATAACGCAGCCCGTGCCGGCGCCGAGGAGTCGCTGAGTGGATTGAAAGGCTCGCCTACCCAAGTGGTGCAGACCTACTTACCCCAGCGCACCAGAGTGGTGGAGGCGATCACGGGTACGCTGCAGCAGCAGTGCCACCGTCTGGCGCAGATCGTACAAGGAGGTGCAGGTCATGGCGCTGATCATTGATAAGGGACTGTGCATCGGTTGCGGCGCCTGCGTAGGCGGCTGCGCTGCCGCGGCACTGGAAATAAGAGACGGCGCCGCCGCGGTGGATGAAAACCGCTGTGTGCTGTGCGGTGTATGTGTGCAGAACTGTTCGGTGGGTGCCATTGACATTGTTCGGAACGAGGCGCATACTTGTGATGTGAACGAATACCGCGATGTGTGGGTGTTTGCCGAACAGGATGGGGCACTTCTGGACGTGGCGCTGGAACTGACAGGCCTTGCTCGGCGTCTGGCTGACGGCCGGGGGGCGCATGTGGTGGCTTTGCTGCCGTGCCATCATGAGGCGGAGGCCGCACGGCTGATTGCTTCCGGTGCCGATCGGGTGATCTGCGGCACGCAGCCGCAACTGCAGCAGCGGCTGGAAGAACCCTATACCCAGTGGGTCGGCGAGCTTGCCAAAGTGCATAAGCCGGAGATCCTGCTTTTTGGTGCCACACCTTTTGGCCGCTCGCTGGCACCGTGTGTGGCCGCCCGTCTCCGGACGGGCCTGACGGCCGATTGCAGCATTCTGGATATTGATCCGGAGACGAAGCTGCTGCGTCAGACGCGGCCTGCCTTCGGCGGTAATCTGATGGCAACCATCGTTACGCCACACCACCGGCCGCAAATGGCCACCGTGCGGCCCGGAGTGATGCCGCTGCCCACGTTGGATGAGGCGCGCTGCGGTCAGGTGGAGCTGTGCCAAACGGAACTGGCACCGGGGCTGGTGCAGCTTTTGGAGGAGACGCGCGGCAGTGGCGGCAACGCGCTGCAAAAGGCGAAGATCATCGTCTCTGCCGGACGCGGCATCGGCACGCGCAAGAATTTGAAGCTGGTATATGAGCTGGCGGAAAAATTAGGCGGTACGGTGGGTGTGTCCCGGGCGCTGGTGGAGATGGGCTGGGCCACGCAGAACCAGCAGATCGGCCAGACCGGCACGGCTGTGTCGCCGGAGCTGCTGATCGCCTGCGGTATTTCCGGCGCCATTCAGCATCTGGCCGGTATCGGCGGCGCACAGAAAGTGATCGCCATCAACACTGACCCCAACGCGCCTATTTTCGGCGCGGCAGATTATCAAATCGTGGGCGACGCGGCCGAGACGCTGCGTGGTCTGCTGGAACGATTGAGTTAACGGGAGGAACGCGAAATGAAGCAAAAACTTTTCATCATGTCTATGGACGCCATGGTCCGTGAGGACGTGGCCTATATGATGACCAAACCCAACTTTGCCCGTATCATGGCCAAGCGCGCCGAGGTGGACAAGGTCTGCACCGTTTACCCCAGTATGACCTATCCTGCCCACACCGCCATTATCACCGGCTGCCGCCCCGGCAAGAACGGCGTGTATCTCAATAGCCGCATTAAACCTTTCAAGGACGGCTATGTCCACTGGCCGCTGGAATCACGCCATGTGCGCGTGGAGAATCTGTTTGCTGCCGCCAAGCGCGCCGGCTGCTCCACTGCTGCCGTCTACTGGCCCATTACCGCCTGCGACCCCAATATCGACCACGTGATCAACGAATACTTCTTCTATCTGCCCGATGAGGACATGGAGGAGACGTTCCGCCGTCAGGGATCCAGCGAGGCGGCCATACAGGCGATACGGGAGAATATGCACCGCTGGCGCAAGAGTAAGCGCGGCAAGGGCCGCGGTCCCACCGTGGAAAATACGCTGGACGATTTCATCATGGGCTGCACCTGCTCGCTGCTGCGCAACGAGAAGCCCGATGTGCTGGCGCTGCATAACTGCTATCTGGATTCCACCCGTCATTTCTACGGTGCGTTTGCGCCGGAAGTCTACGCCGCACTGGATCAGATGGATGTGTGGCTGGGTGAGGTACTGCAGGCCATGGAGGATGCCGGCGGCTACGAGGATGTGAACTTCATCATCCTCTCCGACCATGGACAGATGGACTTTGACCGCTACACCCGTCTGAATGTACTGCTCAAAGAGGGTGGCTTCATTGACATTGCACCCGATGGCAGCGTGTACGATTGGCGCGCTTTCTGCAAGGGCGGCATGTCTGCCACGGTGGTGCTTTCCGATCCCAACTATGCAGAATTGAAACAGCAGGTGTACGAGTATCTGTTGGAACTGGCCAAAGATCCCCGCTGGGGTATTGAGCAGGTGTTCACCGTGGAGGAAACGCGCGAACTTTACGGTACGTACGGCACGTTCTCCTTTATGGTGGAGGGCGACGGACGTACCACCTTTACCGACGACTGGCACGGTGAACCCTCTGTGCCGGTGGAAGCCATTGAAGGCTACCGCGCCAAGCACGGCTACCGCCCTGAGAAGGGCCCTCAGCCCATCTTCCTGGCAGCAGGCCCGGCTTTCAAGCCCGGCGCCGTGGTGGCTAATGCCCATGTCACCGACGAGGCGCCCACCCTTGCTGCCGTACTGGGACAGACCATGCCGCAGGCAGATGGCCGCGTGCTGACGGAATTGCTGGTATAATCAATAAGAGGACTGCCCACGGCAGTCCTCTTATTGATTTTTGAGAAGTTGCAAAAGCAACAGAAGGGCGGAGCGCGTTGTCGTATGATAGGGGAAAAAGAAGGGGGATACCCCGTGAACAGGGAGGATAACACCATGATCCGCAGAATCATTAAAATTGACAGCGAGCTGTGCAACGGCTGCGGCGCTTGCGCCGCTGCGTGTCACGAAGGGGCCATTGAGATGGTGGAGGGAAAAGCCCGACTGACCCGTGAGGATTATTGTGACGGTTTGGGTGACTGTCTGCCGGCTTGCCCCACCGGAGCCATTACGTTTGAAGAGAGGGATGCGCCTGCCTACGATGAGGCAGCGGTAAAGCGGGCGCAGGCGGCAAAGAAGGCGGCAACTTGCAGCGGCGGCTGCCCCGGCAGCCTTGCCCGACAGATCCAACGGGAGGAGGATCCGCAGGCGGCAGTTGTTCCGCGCAGCCAGCTGCGCAACTGGCCGGTGCAGATCAAGCTGGCGCCAGTGAATGCGCCTTACTTTGACGGCGCGCACCTGCTGATCGCCGCCGACTGTGCGGCCTACGCCTATGCCAACTTCCAACAGGAGTTTATTCGCGGCCGCGTGACGCTGGTGGGCTGCCCCAAGCTGGACGGCGTGGACTACGCCGAAAAGCTGGCGGCCATCATCGCCGGAAATGATGTGCAGAGCGTGACCATCGTGCGCATGGAAGTACCCTGCTGCGGCGGTTTGGAGAATGCCGCCAA